>JAFRHS010000054.1 GCA_017433225.1 Clostridia bacterium | reverse complement strand
GCAGACGAGAACATCTCCGAGATCTCCTGCCACGCGATGGGCGTCCATGTGACGAACCCGAACGTCAAGGCGATCATCGACATCGGCGGTCAGGACGTCAAGGGCATCGCCATCGACACTGACGGTACGGTCAAGAACTTCGCGATGAACGACAAATGCGCCGCCGGTACCGGCCGTTTCTTCGAAGCGATGGCCAGAAGCTTCGAGATGTCCCTGTCCGACTTCTCGAAACTGAGCCTTCAGGCGAAGAACATCATCCCGATCACCGCACAGTGCACCGTTTTCGCCGAGTCTGAAGTCATCACCCTCGTCGGTGAAGGCAAGGCGATGGACGAGATCGCAGCCGGCATCGAGATGTCCGTTGCGAAACGCTGCTTCGTCATGGCGAAGAAAGCCGGCGCCACCGACAGCATCACGCTGACCGGCGGCTGCGCGAAGAATGACGGTCTGAAGGACGCCATCGAAAAGGTCCTGAAGATCAAAGTCGTCGATCTCGCCGTCGACCCGCAGCTGATGGGCGCTCTTGGTGCCGCCGAATACGCCCGCCAGAAGGGCCAGGCCGCATAAGGAGGAGTAACCAAATGAAAAAACTTCTGAATCTCTGCGCAAAGCTCGTTTTCACGGCGGTCGCGCTGTTTGCAGGCACGTTCACGATCTATTTCTTCAACCTCGACATGAAGCTTCTCGCCATGCTCGAGCCGTACATGGATAAGATCTACGACCTGCGGGAACGTCACCCGAAAGTATAATTTTTAAGAAGGTATCTGACATGAAGCTTTATGATGAATGCCTGATCGGGATGGAAGAACTCGTGGCTGACTCCCACATGGTGAAGCTCGATCTCACCGGCGCCGGCAACTGGAAAGACCTCGGCAACAATCAGGTCCTCTTCGCCGGCGACACGGCTTATGAACTGGGCGGAAAAGGCCTCCCCGCCATCAGCAGCATCGCTCTGACGGACCAGGAGTCCTTCGTCCCCGGCGATGAAGTCTACCTCATCGGGAAAGACCTGCCGGAACTCTCCGCCGACAGCCCGATCGCGCGTATCGCCTTCCTTCGGGTCAATGAGGAGGAAATGGGGACCGGACAGAAGCTCTATGCGATGATCCGGAAGATCGAATACACCCGTTACCATCTGAGCCCCGAAGGCTACATGCTGCGCATCTCCGCGTTCTCTCACCGGGAAGCGGTCCGGATCGGCAAAGACGCGCTTCGCAAAGGTCTGAACTTTGCCAAAGTGGGCCAGTCGTTCATCGACGCCTACAAGAAGAACGCGTCTGTGGAAGCCGTCAAACTGTTCTTTATCACCGACCCCGCATTTCCTTATCAGAAGCTGGAAGATATTATGGAGCGTTCGGAACAGATCACTACCGCTCTCGACCACCTCATGAAGGACGTCAAAATGGACTGCGCAAGCTGCAGTCTCAAAGAAGTCTGTGAAGAAGTCGAAGAGCTCACGAAGAAAGACTTCGAAGAGAAATGATCTGACCAGTCAACTGTCCCCGGAGACCGGCAACGGTTTCCGGGGCTTTTTCTCTTCCCTTTTTTCGAAAAAAAGACTATGATGGAACTGGACATATTCGAACAATCCATTGAAGGAGGAACGGAACATGAAACGAACCTACACCCCCTGGCAGGAGTGGAAACACCCCAGCAAACAGACGGAGTACAAAGAACCCACCACACTGCTCGCGGAAAACGGCACCCTGCTCTCCCCCGGCTGGGCCCGCCACAACGTCTTTGACTATGACCGCGACCGCGTCAAACATGTCATGCGCCGCAAAGAGTGGGACTTCTACCAGCTCTCCGACGGCCATTACATGGTCCAGCTGAGTTTCGCGAACATTTCCCTCGGCGGCTATGTCTCCGCGGTCCTCGTCGACCTGCAGAAAGGCGAGACCCTCTCCTCCACCATGGACATCTTCCTCGGCGGAAAAGACAAGTACGTCCTGCCCCCGAAAGGCGATGTACCGAACACGGTCGAAATGACCATCGGCAAAGCCCATTTCAAATTCCTGACCGGCGGCACCTACCGCTACCTGCAGTATGAACGCGGCGACGTCAAGCTCGACTTCCAGATGGACATCCTCGAAGACCACGAGAACATCACGACGGTCCTTCCGTTCAAAAAGAGAAAGTTCAAAGACCGTTACTTCATGACGACCAAACAGAACTGCATGCCCACCGAGGGCACGTTCACCTATGGCGGCAAGACGGTCACCTTCTCGAAGGACAACACCTTTACGAACCTTGACTGGGGCCGCGTCTGCACCCCCTACAAGCTCTGCTGGTACTGGGGCAACGGTTCCGCCTACATCGACGGACCGGACGGTCAGAAACACCTCTTCGGCTTCGAGATCACCTGGGCCATCGGCGACGAGTCCAACGCCACCGAGACCTGCATCTTCTACGACGGCAAGGCCCACAAGTTCGGCGCGGTCGACGTCGAGACCTTCCCGAAACCCGACAAGTACATGGAACCCTGGCACTTCGTTTCCGAAGACGGCCGGTTCGACATGACCATGAAGCCCTTCTACGACCACCATTCCGACATCAACGCGCTCGTCATGCGGATGCATTCCCACCAGGTCCACGGACTCTGGAGCGGCACCGCCACGCTCGACGACGGCACGGTCCTCCACATCGAAGACATGTATGCCTTCTGCGAGTACGTCGAGAACCGGTGGTAAATCGCCACAGAACACGCAAAAAAAGCTCTTCCCTCTTCGGGAAGAGCTTTTCTCGTTTTCAGTGGAAGCACGTCTCAGGCCTTCTCAGAGACCGTGAAACCGGTGACCAGGAAATCGTTGTTCGCGATGGCCATCTTGACCTGTTTTTCGAGCTTCGGGTCCTTCAGCAGGACCTTCGCGGAGTTGGAGGCGAGGTCCACGTCCGCCCAGGCACCGTCGATGCGGTTGACGGCATTCTCGACTTTGCGGACACAGTTCTCGCAGTGCATGCCTTCGATGCAGACGTCGGCGATGTACGGGTAATTCGCTTTGTCGGTGTCCTTCGGCTCGACCTTCGCGCCGGGGCCGTCGTCCCCTCCCTCGCCGCAGCAGCCTTCCTTCAGCTGTTTGCGGTAGTTGCGGACGGTGATGAACGCCACGACGGCGATGACCGCGAGGATGAGGATGGTGATGATCGTGTTGCCGGACATAGGTCGATGCTCCTTTTTCGTCTGAGTTTGCGGCTGCTAACTTCTGTTCTGAAACTATCTTACCGCCGGCCCCGTGTCCTGTCAACAGATGATTTCTGTGGTACGGTTGCCACTTCGAACAAGGAGCGAGTATAATAGATATCAGAAGATATCCGGACAAAACCTCAAGGAAAGGCGGAGACGAAATGGCAAAAAAGACAGCGGCTGCTCCGGCGCCGAAATACGATAACAGCTGGTACAAGGACCTCGTCGTCTATCAGATCTGGTGCCGGTCGTTCAAGGACGGCAACGGCGACGGCATCGGCGACCTCTGGGGCGTCCTCGAAGAGCTCGATTACATCAAAGACCTTGGCTGCAACGCCATCTGGTTCTCCCCCATCTACCCGTCTCCGCAGGCAGACTACGGATACGACATCGCGGACTACTATGACATCAACCCGGAGTACGGCGACCTCAAGCTGTTCCAAAAGATCCTCGACACCGCTCACAAGAAAGGCATGAAGGTCTTCATGGACCTCGTCGTCAACCACTCCTCCGATGAGTGCGAATGGTTCAAAGAGGCCTGCAAATCGCGCGATAACCCCTACCACGATTACTACATCTGGAGAGACCCGAAATACGATCAGAAAGGCAACCGCCTTCCTCCGAACAACTGGGTCTCCATATTTGAGGGCGGTGCCTGGAAATACGTCGAGTCCGTCGACCAGTACTACCTCCATGTGTTTGCGGAGAAGCAGCCTGACCTCAACCACGACAACCCGAAGGTCCGGGAAGAAGTGAAGAACATCATGCGGTTCTGGCTCGACATGGGCGTCGACGGATTCCGGGAGGACGTCATCACGTTCATCTCGAAAAAGGAAGGTCTGCCGAACGGCTTCCCGCTGCCTGTCGCCACCGGCATCGAGCACTACAATAAGGGGCCCCGTCTCATGGAGTACCTCCACGAGTACCGCTCCGTTGCCGATGAGTACGACTGCATCCAGGTCGCCGAGTCCCCCATGACCGGAGCGAAAGACGCGGTCGCGTTCACCGTTGGAGACGACAAGGTCTTCGATATGATGATCACGTTCGACCACATGAACGCCGACTGCTTCATGACCGACACCATCCACCTCCCCTTCTCCCTGCGCAAATTCAAAAAGGCGCTGTCCTCCTGGCAGGAGAACCTGAACGGCCGGGCGTGGAACTGTCTCTACATTGAGAACCACGACCACCCGCGCGTCATCTCCCGCTACGGCTCCGAGAAGTACTGGAAGGAAAGCGGCAAGGCACTCGCCACCTGCGCGTACATGCTGCAGGGCACCCCGTTCATCTATCAGGGGCAGGAGCTCGGCATGCTGAACAACCACCTCGACAACCTCGAAGACTTCAAGGATGTCGTCACCTTCAACAATGCGAAACTCTTCAAACGCTTCGGCTTCTCCGACGAGTTCTACATGAAGGTCGCGAACAAGACGAGCCGCGAGAACTCCCGCACCCCGGTCCAGTGGAGTGCGAAAAAGAACGCGGGCTTCACGAAGGGCACCCCCTGGTTCTCGATCAACCAGAACTACAAGACCGTGAATCGCGACACGGAGAAGAAGGACCCCGACTCCATCCTGAACTATTACAAGAAGCTCCTCAAAGTGCGGAAGGCGAACCCGGTCCTCGTCTACGGCGACTATAAAGAATATGACAAGAAGAACAAAAAGCTCTTCGTCTATGAACGCCGCCTCGGCGATGTAAAGGCCCTGGTCGTCACGTCCTTCTCCGACAAAAAGGAGACGTTCCATGCGCCGAAGGGCTTCGACCTGAAGAAGGGTGAACTGGTGCTGCAGAATTACGACAAAGCCAAAGCAAAATCGGACAAATGCACGCTCCGTCCCTATGAGACCCGCGTGTACCTCTGGAAATAACCGTTTGTCCCCGCTTTTTCGGCAAAAAAATCGTTGCATTTTAGCCGGTTCCGTGCTATCATATTTGCCTGTAACAACGAGAAGGAGGTGCGCTACATGCCGAACATCAAGTCTGCTAAAAAACGTGTTCTCGTCAACAACACGAAGGCTCAGAGAAACAAGTCCCGCAAGTCTGCTCTGAAGACTGCTCTCAAAAAGGCCAACATCGCCATTGAGACCAACGCGGCTGACAAGGACGTTCTCGTCAAAGATGCCATCAAGAAGATCGACCAGGCTGCTGCCAAGGGTATTCTTCACCCGAACAACGCGGCCCGCAAAAAGTCGGCCCTCATGACGAAGGCGGCTGAATAAGCGCAGCTCTTCTACTCATAGAACAGCAAAAGACCTCAGGATCTCTCCTGAGGTCTTTTTTCGTTGTGTTCAGTTTTGCGGGGATGGTGCCGGTTCGACAAAACCGATCTCCTTGAGCAGGAACTGCTGGCCCCCGAGGATCTTCTTGTTCCGGGACCCGCATTTCGGGCACATGCCTTCGTTCTGCATGACGTTGTACATAGCGTGGCAGTCGAGGCAGAGGCCCTCTCCTCTCGGACGGATCATTTTGAGTTCCGCCCCTTCGAAGATGGGACGGTCCTCGATCACGACATCGAAGTATTTTTCAAAGAAGACCGGCAGGTAACCGGACAGTTCTCCGACTTCGAGGGTGATGTAGGCGATTCTGTCGATATTGTTGTCGATGGCGGTCTGTTCCGCGAGATCGACGGCCCTTTTCAGGACACTGATCTCATGCATCTTTTCGTTCCTCCCTGTTTACGCGCGGATCTTCTTGATGGCCAGACGTTTGACCTTCCTGGCCTCTTCCTGAATGACTTTCGGGATGATCTTCTCATAGACCACGCCTTCGGCGCACTGGTCTTCCGGAAGTTTGCTCAGGTGGATCGCGTCAAATTCGCAGCGGGTCGTGCAAAGGCCGCAGCCGATGCAGATCTTCTGGTCGACAAGGGCAGCGCCGCAGGACAGGCAGCGGGACGTTTCCGCTTTGACCTGCTCTTCGGTGAAGGTCAGGCGTTCGTCGGAGAACGATTTGACTTTTTCGGGGTCTTTGCCCGGGACCTGGCGGATGCCGCGGTCGTAACTGGAGACGACCATGTTGTCCTTGTCGATGTAATGATAATTATCTCTCCGGACACGGCCCAGTGTCAAGCTGTGGCCTTCCCAGACATAACGGTGGACGGATTCCGCGCCTTCCTTACCGGCTGCGATGGCGCGGATCGCGAAGTTCGGACCGGTGTAGACGTCGCCGCCGACGAAGATATCGGGTTCGGCCGTCTGGTAGGTCCAGCTGTCCGCTTTTGCGGTGCCGTTGCGGTTGGTCTCGACTTTGGTGCCGTCGAGCAGGCCGCCCCACTGGATGGACTGGCCGATGGCGGCGAGGACGAAGTCCGCGTCGAGGGTCATGGTGTCGTTCTCATCGTACTTCGGAGCGAAGCGATGGTCGGCATCGAAGACGCTGGTGCACTTCTTGAAGATGACGGAAGTGACTTTCCCGTTCTTCGCGACGATTTCTTTCGGGCCCCAGCCGCACTCGACGACGATGCTCTCCTCTTCGGCTTCGAGGACTTCATCGTCCGCGGCGGGCATTTCCTCGCGGGACTCGAGGCAGAGCATGGTGACCTTGTCGGCACCATAACGGATGGCGGTACGTGCCACATCGACCGCGACGTTGCCGCCGCCGACGACAATGACGTTGCCGGACAGTTTCGGCATCCGCTCGAACGCGACATCTCTCAGGAAGTCGATGCCGGAGACGACGCCTTCAGAGTCTTCACCGGCAACGCCGAGTTTCCGGCCGCCCTGGGCACCGATGGCCACATAGAAGCCCTGGTAGCCTTCCTCGCGGAGCTGCTGGATGGTGACGTCTTTGCCGACTTCGACGCCGCATTTGATCTCGACGCCCAGTTCACGGACGACATCGATCTCCGCGTTGACGACGTCTTTTTCGAGACGGAAGTTCGGCATACCGAAGGTCATCATGCCGCCGGGCACCGGTTCTTTCTCGAAGACGGTGACATCGTGGCCCCAGACGGCCAGATAGTAAGCGGCAGACAGACCGGCAGGGCCGGAGCCGATGACGGCGACTTTCTTGCCTTCATCGAATTTCTTTTCCGGAACATAACGGGTCTCGGCCTTGAGGTCGAGGTCCGCGACGAACTTCTTGACTTCGTCGATGGCGACCGGCTGGTCGATGTCGCCGCGGGTACAGACCTGTTCACAGAACCGTGCGCAGACACGTCCGCACATCGCCGGGAACGGATTCTCTTTTTTGATGAGGGCAAGCGCTTCATCATACTTGCCTTCGTTCGCTTTCTTCAGGTAGCCCTGGACCGCGATGTGTGCCGGGCAGTCGGTCTTACAGGGAGCCGTACCGGTCTCGGGGACGACGTTGTCTCTGCCGCCTTCGAGGAACTCGGGGCCGTTCCAGTGTTTCGGATGCAGGACCGCGCGGTCGTCGTTGATGACCGGGGACGCGATGTCGACCGGATTCTTCTGGCAGAGTTTCTGACCGAGTTTGACCGCGTTCTGCGGGCAGACCTCGACGCAGCCGCCGCAGGCGACGCAGTTGTTCGGGTCCACAGAGGCCTTGTAGTTGGAAGCGGACAGGTTCGGGGAACTGGTCCACCATGCCGTGCGGAGCGCCATACAGGTATCCCACGGGCAGTTGCAGATGAACAGCGAGAACCGGGAACCGTCGATGTTCGACTGCTGATGGACATAGCCGAGCTCTTCCGCTCTCTTGAGTTTCTCTTCCGCTTCGGCTCTGGTGAGGCGGCGGGCCTTGCCCATCCGGATGCAGCTCTCGGCATATTCACCGAGGTTGATGCACCATTCGCCTTCGAGGTCGGCGGTACCCTCTCCGCACATGACGCGGAGTTTGCGGCATTCGCAGGGCGCGACACCGATGCTCTCGCCGGCCCAGTCGAGCCAGTAGGAGATCTCTTCCCAGTCGACCTTGCGGGTCTCGTTCTCGATCGCCTTTTCAACGGGGATGGCACGCATGAGCGCGACGCCCATATAGCCGCCCCAGGTGATCTTCTTCTGAAGGTCGAGGACGTAGTTCAGGAATGCGGGTGCCGTCTCCGGATAGCGGTCCGTCCGCTCTCTGGTCATGACGGTGGATTCCATGGAACCGGGCGCGAAGACCGGCAGCTGGCACTTGTCCTCCTCCCCGGGCTTGTTGCAGTACTCGAGCAGACCGATGTAGCAGAGGTCATAGACCATCTGCGCCGTGTCTTCTATGCTCATGTTTTCTTCCGCAGCGAGCTCCGGGATCGTGTACTCATGGCGGTGTTTCATCTTCAGCGCGAAGTCGACCTGCGGATCGGTCAGCTGGCGGTTGAAGAAGATGTACTCCCAGGAATTCTCATCCGGGACCGGGTTGAACATGTTGATGTGCCGGACCAGTTTGATCAGGTTTTTCCGGACCGGCTGGCCCTTCGTTTCCTCCCAATAGGGCTCCAGACATCTTTTCTCCCCATCGGTGAGGGTGTGCGGTGTACGGAACATAAATTACCTCCCAAAATATTGTTAAAAACATAACCACATATACTAAATATTTTAACAGAGCCGGGGCGATGTACGGAAGAAGCGCATGCGTGACACAATTGACACATTGTCTCATTATGATACAATAATGTTGTTCTATCTCATTTCTGTACATCGCCAAAAAGGGAGGTTCGTCAATATGCCGGAACGGACTCGACTGACCATTTTACATGCTTTTGACCGTCTCGTAGAGCGGGTCGGTTTTTCCAAGATCACCGTCTCCATGCTCGTCAAAGAAGCCGGGGTCTCACGCGCCACGTTCTACCGCTATTTCAAAGACAAATACGATGTCATGAACTACAACTACAAACAGATGGTGGACACGGCGTTCACCCCGGAACGGGTCAACACCCTCGAAGACCTCTTCCTCATTTTCTACCAGATGGGCCGCACCTACTGGCAGCCCCTCGTGCGCATGTTCGATTCCACCGGCATCAATTCTCTCTCCCACTTCATCGCCGACTACAGCTACGATGCCTCAAAAAAGATCGTCGAGGAGAACTGGGGGCGGGAACTCAATGAGACCGAGAAACTGAAGCTCCGGGTCTTCTGCGGCGGTTGCAGCTACATGTATGAAGACTGGATCCGGGGCAAATATGACATGTCCCCGGAAGAAGCGGCACATGCGCTCTACCTGACGGTCCCGGAAGAGTTCCAGGGCTATCTCTGGGGCAAACAATCCGAAGAGTAACAAAAACGACCTGCCGTGACGACAGGTCGTTTTTCAGTCTGTTTATGAGGGAAGACGGTCGAGGTCGACAGGGCCGTCGATGCCGGGCACCGTTCCCGTTTTGGAATATTGCCAGTAGTCGTACGCTCCGTTGTAAACGGGGCGTTCGTTATTTGTGTACTCCGCGAGCCAGATGGCAATGCCGGCCTCTTTCAGGGCGGCGGGATCGAGCCGGTCGTTCAGGTACCAGCGGTTCGCATAGACGCCCGGTGTGTACCCCTTGTCTTCGATGACTTCCGCAAAGGCAAGGGCGATCGACGTCCTCTGCGCCTTCGTCAGCCGGTCAGCTCTGCCCTTCCCCTCGGTCCCGGTGTCCTCGATATCGAGGAAGACCGGCAGCTTCAGGTTGGCACCGTTCAGGCTCTTCAGGACGGCTTTCGCCTCTTCCCGGGCCTCCGCTTCGCTGATAGCCTGCGAGTAGAAGTAGACGCCCCGGTCTACATGGTGGAACCAGGCGCGGCGCATGTTCCGTTTGAACCGGGTATCCTGATAGATCTCCCCGGTGCGGTACGTGCGTCCTCCGGCCCGGATGACCGCGAACTGGACCCCGTTCTCCGAGACCTCGTCCCATCGAACGGTCCCGTTGTGTGACGACACGTCGATCCCGTATGTGTTGCCGGGGTTCTCCGTCCGCAGGAACGGGATGGTGATCGCGAGGATCAGGACCGCCAGTGCCAGGAACTGCAGTCCGCCTTTGATGAGCGGACGATTCTGTTTCCAGAACTTTTTGATCCGTTTCTGAAAAGAGCCGCCCCGGCTCCGTTTGCGGGCCATTATTTGATGTTCTCCGGGTAGACACCGCTTTCGACAAGTTCCTTGAACGCGTCCTTGACGGTGGGGATGTCTTCTTTATAGGTCATGCCGAACCATTTGTCGGTCGTCGGAAGCACGACACAGTCGGCAGTTCCCTCTTTGATGAGGTCGCCGATGATGACCGGGATGAGGAATTCTGCCTTGAGGTCCCCTTCGGGGATGCTCTTCAGGAATTCCGGGAACTTCTGTTCCAGAACACCAAGGAAGTCTGCAGGAAGGCCCCACATGTTCATGGAGACCGGCGTCTCGTCATCGTACCAGGTGATGTCTTCGCCGCTCCGGACCGCGGCACGGCCCTCGAGCTTCTCGATATTATGGGTCTCGACGATATCGGTGAGAAGCCCGTTCTCTTCCTTGCAGACGCCGCGGGTGACGGTGCCGTTTTCGGAGAGCGTGTTCTTCAGCTGGAACCCTGCCATGCAGAGATGCTGTACGCCGTTCTCGACCGTGGCTTTCCCGCTCTGCAGGAAGTCGTGGATCTCGACAAAGGCTTCTTTGCCGTAGTAGTCGTCAGCATTGATGATGGCGAACGGCTCATCGACCAGACCGCGGCAGGCGAGGACTGCCTGACCGGTGCCCCAGGGCTTGGTCCGCTCGCCGGCCGTGAAGCCTTCGGGCAGGTCGTTCAGGTCCTGATAGGCATAGGCGACTTCGATCTTCTCTTCGGTCCGGTTCCCGATGACTTCCCGGAAGTCTTTGTCGAGGTCTTTCCGGATGACGAAGACGATCTTGTCGAACCCCGCTTCGATGGCATCGTGGATGGAGTAGTCGATGATGAGTTCCCCGCTGGGGCCGACCGCTTCCATCTGTTTGATCCCGGTCCCGAAGCGGCTGCCGATGCCGGCTGCCATGATGACCAGAGTCGTTTTCATACTGTTCTCCTTGTGCTTGATGGCCTCTGCCACATTGGCGATCGCAGCCGCCTCCTGGGCCTTGGCCTCTTTTTTCTTCTTTTTCTTCTTTTTGAGTTCTTTCTCGTAACGGGCGACCGCTTCCTCGATGGGGCCGTCATACTTGACGGTGCCCTTCTGAATGAAGATGCCGCGCTCGCAGAACTGTTTTGCGGTGTTGGCATTGTGGGTGACCAGCAGCAGCGTGACATTGTCTTCGGCGATCAGCTGGCGCACTTTCTCGAGGCATTTCTCTTTGAAACTCTTGTCGCCGACCGACAGGGCCTCATCGACGATGAGGATCTCCGGATGGACATTGGAGTTGATCGCGAACCCGAGACGGGCTTTCATACCGCTCGAATACGAGCGGACCGGCTGGTCGATGTACTCTCCGATATCGGCGAATTCCACGATCTCCGGTTCCAGTTCCTTGATCTCCTCCGGAGACAGACCGAGGGTCGTACCGCGGAGGTAGATGTTTTCCCGGCCGGTCATCTCCCCTTCAAAGCCGGCGGTCAGCTCGAGCAGAGCGGAGACGCGGCCGTTTACGATGATCTCGCCTTCCGTCGGGAAGCAGACACCGGTGATCATTTTGAGGACGGTGGACTTGCCGGCACCATTGCTGCCGACCAGCGCGACGGCTTCGCCGGGATTGACGGAAAAGCTCATGTCGTTGACGGCATCTTTGGTCTTGATATTCAGATTTTTGACAAACACGCTGGCCAGCCGCTGGCGGTTGCCGGAATACAGCTTGTACCGTTTGGAAACGTGCTTGAATTCGATGATCGGTCGCATAGATTTTTCTGCCATGACTTCGCCTCCCTTACAGTACGTCCGGCATTTCCTTGCGCAGGCTCTTGTACGACCAGAGGCCGAGCAGGAACATGATGAGGAGCTCTGCGAGGAATATGGCGAGACGGACGGGGTGTTCCCAGAACCAGGCTTCGCTCATGAACGCTTCGCGGAATCCTTTGACGAGGTACGCGATGGGGTTGATCTTCAGGATGGCGGCGATCGTCTGGTTTTCGAGGTCGTCGATATCGAAGAAGATACCGGAGATCCAGAGGAATGCAAAGACGATCGATTTGATCAGGTTCGAGAAGTCCTCGCTGATGGCGGAAATGGGAGCCGCGAACAGGGACCAGGACGTGAAGAACGCGTAGGCCAGGAACAGATAGAAGAAGATCTGCAGATGGTACAGTGTCGGCGGGTGGCCCATGATCAGAGAGATGACGTAGACGACCGCCAGAAGGACCGTTTCCACAAAGAGGTTCGACAGACTGACGAAGGTCGGGATGGTCGAGACCGGGTAATGGATCTTCGTGATGAGATAGCGGTATTTGCGCATGCATTCGGTCCCGCGATGCATCATGTCGCTGCAGTAGAACCAGGGCACCATGCCAAAGATGAGCCACAGGAAATAGATATAGTCGCCGTGGGGCTTGCCGTGGCGAAGACCCATCGACATGGCAAACCAGTAGATGAAGATGGTGATGACAGGCTTGATGACCGCCCAGGACCAGCCGAGAGCAGAGCCGCGGTAGGTGCGGACGAGGTCGGTCTTCGCCATCTTCAGCGTCTGTTTTTGATAGTCGATATGTTCGTGATAGATTTCCGATAAAACGCTCATAGGACCTCCGGAAAAATGTATTCATTATATTTTACCATTCTTGCCCATTCTTTACAAACCAAGACTTTATTCCGGCTTTAGGTTAATTTTAGTTACTCCTCCTATACTGTAGGTGTCCGATGAGGGAAACGAGCCACCCCCTCGGAGGATTTCTCATTTTTCATTCATTTTCTCCTATTCATGAAGGAACAGCCCGAAGGTCCCCCGCCTTCGGGCTGTCTCCTTTTCGCATGATACGGCCAATTTTTCATACTAGTACAGTCAAAACAAGTGTATATGATTTGTTTCTTTTTCACAAATATACAAAATCTATCAAATTAGTTCGTTATCTTTAAGACTTCTTAAAGGTTCAACTCTTATGATGTATTCAATCCAAAGGGAACCAGTCACTCCCTGTTTTGGATTAGGGTTTATCCACACCCTACTCACTTTTTCATTTCATTTTCTCCTATTTAAGGCAGCCCGGATGTTCCCCCATCCGGGCTGAACCCTTTATTTGGGCAGATTTCTTTTCGCTCGCTTCCACCCCCGAAGCCCACAGCCCTTTGGCTCGCTTCGCGGCGCTGCGCGCGTTGCAGCCTCGCTTGGAGACGCCGGATGAAAGCTTCGCGAAAAAAATCCGCCCTGCTATGAACAGAAAAAGAGACCTCGTGAGAGGTCTCTTTTTTAGTTCTGGAAATATTCGAGGAACGGCGTGACGTCGGTCCGTTCGATCTTCGAGCGGCTCCTCCCTGCCACCGCAGCGGCGGCCACAAAGGCAGGCGGGTTCGCCAGATACAGTTTCGCGCTGGTCGACACTTTCGGGTCGTCGCAGTTCGCGAGCTTCTTCATCTTTTCCCGCATGCCGGCCGCTTTGCCGAAGGCAAGCGCGTCCTTCATGGAAAAGGCCAGACAGGCCTGCCACATGACGGACCACCAGATGCGGGGCAGGACATAGTTCTCGTACATCGCCGCAAAACCCGGGGCCTCGTACTTGAGGGGCGTGATGAGCCCTTCGAGGAGCTCGATGCAGGTGATGCGGGTCAGCGGGAACGACGCGACAGCCGAGCCCTCCTGGATGAGATAGAAGTAAAGGCGGTCGCTCGTCATACGGATCTTCTTCGCACGGGCCGTGACCCGGAACAGGTAGTCGTAGTCTTCGTAATAGGGATAGCCCTCTGTGAACCGGAAGCCGTTCTCCTGCACGAACGCGGCGTCGAGGAACATGTTGTAGACCCCGAACTGTGTCGGGTCGGAGCCGATCTTCTTCAGCATGTTCTCGGACGTCATGGAGATGCTGCCGGAGAACGAGCCGATGCCTTCGAAGGGGCCTTCCGGGCCCACCCTCTGCGAGCGGGAGAAGAACAGTTCAAAGTCGGTCCCGGCGTCGACCAGTTCCTGCAGGACCGTCGTGTACTCCGGAACCACGCGGTCGTCCACGTCCACGAAGGAGATGTACTTCCCGCGGACCCGGTCGAGACCGGCGTTGCGCGCCGCGGAGACGCCTTTCGGCTCGAGTTCGACCACGGTGACGGGGAAACTCTCGGAACGGGCATACGAGCGCAGCAGGGACAGTGACGAGTCCGTCGAGCCGTCATCGACAAAGATGAGTTCGAAATTCTGCGTCTTCTGTGCCCGGAACACGTCGATCATGGTGCCGATGAATCGCTCCCCGTTGTAGACCGGGATGACCACTGACAGAAGCGGTGCGGTTTCCATGGGCGTTCCTCCTTACCGGTGGGCTTTCAGGGTGGCAAACAGTTTCGTGTTGCCGGATTTGACATAAGAGATGACGTTGCTCTCGAGGTAGGTGAGCAGCGTGCTGCGCAGTTTGAACGGGATGAGCATGACCTTCATGTAGCCCGACCGCGGCTGCGCGTTTTTTACGGCCTCTTTTGCCCGGGGCGTCGTGATGTACTGACGGATCTCCTTCAGTTTGGCGCGGCGGGACAGGTCGCAGTTTTTGTTCGTGAGGTTCTCGACACAGCCGACAAGACGTTCGATGTACCGGCGGTCGAGGAATTCTTTCGACTCCGGCGACGAGACATCCCAGTAGGCATAGAGGTCTTTCATCCAGCCGTCTTCCTCTTCCCGCTTCTCATACATGTCGCTGCGGTAGCGGGCGGTTTCCGACTCCTCGCGTTTGCGGATAAAGTGGTAGTACTTCTCAGACGTGACGGCCACTTTCTCGATGTCGCGGACCACGCTCAGGTTGAACGGGAAATCGTCCCAGAAAGTCTGGGGGAAATACAGCTTGTTGTCTTTGATGTAGGACGCGAGGAACAGCTTGTTCCAGGGCGTATAGAGCAGGTTCTGGTCGAAGAGCTCATGGGCATGCTCCCGGAACTCCCGCTGGGTGGCAAACACCCGGGACGGCACTTCCTGGCTCTGCGTGAACTTTTCGGTGTCGGAATAGAAGGTGTCGATGTAAAAGCCGGCGACGACGAGCTGAGACCCGTTTTCTTCGGCGATGCGCACCATGTCGGCGAGCATGGTCTTCTCGGCCCAGTCATCGGCGTCACAGAAGTAGAGGTACTTGCCCTCCGCCTGATCGATGGCGACGTTGCGGGCGCTCGGGGCACCTCCGTTTTCCTTGTGGATGACGTGGATGCGGGGGTCTTTCGCGGCATAGGAGTCACAGACTTCGCCGCTGCGGTCTTTGGAACCGTCATCGACGCAGAACAGCTCCCAGTCCGTGAGGGTCTGGGCCTGGATGCTCTCGATGGCTCCTCCCACATAATCTTCCACGCCGTACACCGGCATGATGACACTGACGGTAACGTTAGCCATGGGTCCTCCTCAGTAGAGTTCTGTGGCCGCCAGCTTCAGGGCTGCGGCAACGGTGTCGTCCATATCGTAGTACCGGTACTCGGCCAGACGCCCGCCGAACAGGACGCCTTCGCCGGCGGCCAGTTCCGCGTACTGGTGGTACAGGTTCGTGTTGCGTTCGTCATTGACGGGGTAATAGGGTTCCATGCCCTCTTCCCAGGCCGTCGGGTATTCGCGGGTGACGACCGTCTTCGGCTGGGTGCCGAAGTTGAAGTGCTTGTGTTCGATGATGCGGGTGTAAGGGGTCTCGCGGTCCGTGTAGTTGACGACGGCGACGCCCTGGTGGTTCTCTTCGTCGAGGACCTCGGTCTCGAATTTGAGGCTGCGGTACTCGAGTTTGCCGAGTCTGTATCCGAAGTACTCATCGATGGGGCCGGTGTAGACACAGTTGTCCGCCATCCCGAGCCACTTCTCTCTGTCGTCGAGGAAGTTCGTATTGAGGACGACATCGGCGCCGTCCAGCATCCGCTCGACCATGGTGGTGTACCCTTCACACGGGATGCCCTGGTAGCGGTCGTTGAAGTAGTTGTTGTCATAGGTGAAGCGGACCGGTAGGCGCTTGATGATGAATGCCGGAAGCTCCGTGCAGTCTCTGCCCCACTGTTTCTCCGTATAGCCTTTGACCAGTTTGGTGTAGACGGTACGGCCGACAAGGCTGATGGCCTGCTCTTCGAGGTTCTTCGGCTCACCGGTGATCTCCGCCCGCTCCTTGTCGAGGACTTCCATGGCCTCGGCCGGTGTGGAGATGTTGAACATCTTCGAGAAGGTGTTCATGTTGAAGGGCATGTTGTACATCTCGCCCTTGTAGTTGGCGACCGGGGAGTTGACAAAGTTGTTGAACTCCGCGAACTTGTCCACATAGCTCCAGATGTTCTTGTCGGACGTGTGGAAGATGTGCGCGCCGTACTTGTGGACGTCGATACCTTCGACCTCTTCTGTATAGATGTTGCCGGCGATGTGGTCCCGTTTCTCCAGAACGAGGACCGTAAAGCCCGCCTTCACTGCCTCATGGGCAAACACGGCTCCGAACAGGCCGGCGCCGACCACCAGATAATCGTAATGCTTTCTCATGTTGACTCTCCGTTATCCTTTATTTCTTTGCCCGGGCTTCCGCCTTGCGGGCTTCTTTTTCTTCGCGATCGAGTTCCCCCGGAATGCGGATGATGATCCGGAAGTCGTTGTTGCAGTAAGGACAGTGGATGTCCTTCGGGCCCTTGCGGCGCTTCACGCGGAGCACTTTCCGGCAGGCCGGGCACTTCTTGTACACATGGGTCTTCCGGTCTTTCCAGCGCATCCCGTTCAGCCTGTGCTGGCGAACGATCGCCGCGGCGGCATCGGTGAAGAAGCGGTTCTCCTTCTGCCGTTTCGCAAGGTTCCGCGACAGTGCGCGGAACAGGAACAGGATGAGCAGGAGGAAGGCGATGCACAGCGGCAGATAGCTGTTGGTCAGCATGCTGACGGCGATGAGCACCACGTCCACCGCAACGATGATGTAGTTCCACATGTCGAGGCCGTTACGGCCCGCAAACAGTGCGTTGATCTTTTCTTTCAAAGTCGACGCCATCCTTTCAGACGAATTCTACTTCATAGGTGCCGTTCTCTGTCTCGAGAGAGACGGACTGGGAGTTCCCGCTGTTCTGCGGGTCCTGGAAATAGTAGTAATACCCGTTTCCGCCCGAGTTGTCGTTTTGTTCGTAGGGCTGGGTGTAATAGTAATAGCCGGTCCCGCAGGTGTTGAGCAGGAGGCTGAAGATGCCGAGGATCATCTGGATGCCGATGAACCAGGCGAGGAACCGGAAACAACCGAACCCGCCCGAACGGCGGACGGTCTGCGGCGGCCGGTTCCCGTACGGGCTGTACGGTCCGTAATACTGCTGCCGCTGGCGGTACTGCTGATATTGCTGGTACTGCTGCTGTTGCTGCTGACGGCGGGCCTGTTCCTGAGCTGCGGCATACCATTGCCAGAACTCCCGGAACGGGTCTTCCTGACTCTGGCCGCCGGTCCCGCCGTAGGTTCCGGCACCGGGGGTATATGCAGGTTGGGCACCACCCCGGCGAATGCTGTCGTACGCCTCATTGATCTCGCTCATGCGGCGCGCGGCCTCTTCATCGCCCGGGTTGAGGTCGGGGTGATATTTTTTCGCCAGGGCACGGTAGGCCTTGGTGACCTCTTCCTCGCTGGCGCCTCTGGGGACGCCGAGGACCTCGTAGGGATCTCTCATGGGGAGCTCCACCCTTCCTTTCGTAATGAATGTTCCTGTCTAAAGTACTATTATATTATAAATAGTACTTTAAAGAAAGCTAAAAACCCCGGCAATAGGCCGGGATTTCGTTTCCTTTATGATTTTGTCAGCGGTCAGACGCGTCCGTTGCCCCAGCTGATGACGTAGATGGTGACGTTGCGCTTGCCCCACTGGGTGCATTCGCCGTAGCTGTCCATATAGAGGTCGACCAGGGTGCCGGAACCGTTCGTGACGAATCCGCCGGTGTCCGCGGCGGTACAGTAGCCGTAGACCGTGCCGTCGTCCGCGACGATGTAGAGCTTCGAGCCGTACGGGATCTGCTTCGGGTTGACCGCGACGAGGCCGCGTCTCGCCACCGCGCCGGAGGCTGTTTTTGCACCGGCTTTGGCGGTATAGGCGGTCGCCGGTCCGTGGAACGTCTTGATGTAACTCGTCGGAGCGCCGCTGCCCTCGATGTTGGCGACACGGTTCGCGCCGGCGCCGCGGGTGCCGATGACGACGACTTTGTCGACGGCCTTGACATGGACGACTTCGCCGACCTTCTTCGAGGAGACGACTTTGCCGTTGACGATCTTGT
This sequence comes from Clostridia bacterium, assembly GCA_017433225.1. Classification (GTDB taxonomy): domain Bacteria; phylum Bacillota; class Clostridia; order Oscillospirales; family Acutalibacteraceae; genus RUG420. The sequence goes on along the minus strand of JAFRHS010000054.1, from coordinate 33,263 downwards.
CTTCATAGGTGACGGTCTTGGAGCCGTCTCTGCCCTGACGGGCCACACGTTTGAGGCCTTCCGCCAGAACGGCAGACTGCTTCGTCTGCGTACCGTACTTGATGACTTTTTCGACTTCACGGGTCTCATACCTGACGCGCTTGACCACGACTTTGCTGCCGGGTTTCAGCGTCTTGGAGAGACCGGGTTTGACCACATCATCTTTTCCGAGCTCGATATGCTCGCGCTTCAGGACGTCGCGCACCGTGCCGGCGGCATAGTCCACCGAGCGCTTCTTGCCATCCACCACGAGATGGATCTTGTAGCTGCGGAGGATGTTGATCTTCATATTCTTCTTGAGGAGAGTGTCCGGGTCGAGGTCCGTGGTATCGGCTCTCTCGAAATCGATCCCGGCTTTTTCGACCGCATCGGCGACCGTGCCGGCCGCTTTGACACGCATCAGGAGCTTGCCCTTTTCATAGAACGTGACAGGGACCGCGCGATAGACGATGATCGCGTTCCCGTCTTCCGCGTCGGCTCCGACACGGAACGACGAATCGTCGACCAGGTCGTCTTCCCCGACTGTGATCCCGGTCGTCGCCACGATGGCTTTCGGGTCTTTCGCCGAAGTTTTCACCGGGATGATCTGACCGTCAGCAAACACATTGACGGTGTAGGTCGCCGTGGCATAACCGACCATGGCAGCACAGCAGACAGCGACCATGAGGACGGCGGCTGCGACCCTGCCGGAGAGCAGACTGACGAATTTCCGGTTGTCCTGTGAGCCCATGACAGATCTCCTTTCATGAAAACTTCGAGAAGTATATCCACAAATTGGATTAAAGTCAAATGTGAACGATTTTCTTTTTTGTGCAGATTGCACAATCGAGGTCTTGCTTTTTCCGGTTCACTTTCGTTATTTGTCCGCGGACAAGGACACATGTGGTAATTCTTTGTGCAAAAGTAAAAAAAATGTGGTCGAACCGTTTTTCGACCACATTTTTGAAGTGATTTCTACTAATTTCGTCCAAACGTTTCTGTGAATAAATCACAAAAAGTCATTTGGCAGCCAGTTCGACCGACCGGTCATAGGCCGCTTTGAGCGCTTTCTCCACGACGCCGTCGAGGTCCGACGCCCAAAGGGACTCCACCCCTTCGATGGTGGTGCCGCCGGGGCTGCAGACCGCGATGCGCAGGTCTTCCAGGCTGCGGTCCGAGAGTTCGGACAGAAGTGCCGAGCCGCGGCAGGTCGCTTTCGCGAGGGTGGCGGCGGTCTCATAGTCGAGGCCCAGTTTCTCGCCGGCCTTCGCCATGGCGTCGATATACATGTAGACATAGGCGGGACCGCATCCGGAGATGGTCATGCCCACGTCGATGAGCTCTTCCTTCTCGAGCGGGACCAGGACACCGGCTTCCGAAAAGTCGTCGAGGAACGCCTCGAACGCCTCGTCGGTGACCTTGTCGTTGCGGACGATCAGCAGGACGCCGGCACCGACCGAGACCGGGGTGTTCGGCATGATGCGGATGACCGGGTACTCTCCCCCGGCGAGGTCGAGGACCGTCTGCATCGGGGTGCCCGCCGCCATGGTGACGATGGTCATGTTGTCGTTGGCGGCGAATGCCTCTTTCAGCGGGGGCAGGACTGCCGGCAGGACCTGAGGTTTGACCGCCAGCACCACATAGTCTGCCGTTTTGGCGATCGACTCATTGTCGGAGGGGACGATCCCCTTCTGTGTTTTCAGTGTTTCCAGCTTCTGCGCGTCGGGGTCCGAGACGAAGACGTTCTTTCCGTCCAATTTCCCGACCAGGGCGCTCACGAGGGCAGAGCCCATGTTCCCGGCGCCGAGGAAGCCGTAAGTTCTTGTCTGTTCCATGATGTCGGATACTCCTGTCTTATTCGCGGATCTCTCCGTCGCCGCGGATGATGTACTTCCAGGTCGTCAGTTCCTCGAGACCCATGGGGCCGCGGGCGTGGAGTTTCTGGGTGGAGATGCCCATCTCGCAGCCGAGGCCGAATTCTCCGCCGTCAGTGAAGCGGGTGGAGACGTTGACGTAGACCGCGGCGCTGTCGACGCGATTCACGAACTGTTCCGCGTTGCGCTCCGAGCCGGTGACGATGGCTTCGCTGTGGCCGGTGGAATGCTCCGCAATGTGGCGGATGGCCTCGTCGAGGCTGTCCACGACTTTGACGGACAGGATGTAGTCGTTGTACTCGGTGTCGAAGTCCATGGGGCCGGCCGGCGTGCCGGGGATGATGGCGGCGGCCTTCGGGTCGAGACGGAGTTCGACGGGCACCTGGCCCTCTTTTTCACGGACGTCGACGAGCCGCATCTTGATCATCGGCAGGAATTCTTCCGCGATGTCCTTGTGGACCAGAAGGACTTCCTCCGCGTTGCAGACGGACGGTCTCTGGGTCTTGGCGTTGTTGACGATGTTCACGGCCTTCGGCAGGTCGGCGCAGTTGTCAACGTAGACATGGCAGATGCCGCTGCCGGTCTGGATGCAGGGCACTTTGGCGTTTTCCGTGATCCGGCGGATGAGCCCGGCGCCGCCTCTCGGGATGAGGAGGTCGACGAGGCCGACCGCGGTCATGAGCTCATTGGCGCTGTCATGGGTCAGGTCGGAGACGAGGCCGACGGCGTCTTCGTTGATGCAGCATTTGCGGAGCGCTTCCTTCATGGCCTCGACGACCGCGAAGGAGGAGCGGTAGCTCTCTTTGCCGCCGCGCAGGACGCAGGCGTTGCCGCTCTTGAAGGCGAGGGCGAACGCATCCGACGTGACGTTGGGACGGCTCTCGTAAATGATGGCGACGACGCCGAGCGGCGCGTGCACCTGCCGGATGTTCATGCCGGCCGGATGCTGGTACTCCCGTACGACTTTGCCGACGGGGTCCGGCAGATCGATGAGCGCGCGGATGCCGTCGGCCATGCCGCGGACCCGGTCCTCGTTCAGTTTGAGGCGGTCCAGCATGACGTCCGGGATGTTACCGGTGGCGGCGGCGATGTCCTCGTCGTTGGCGGCAAGGATGTCTGCCATATGCGCTTCGAGCGAATCGGCGATGAGGCCGAGCGCGTCGTTCTTCTGTTCGGTCGTAAGGGCGGCCACATCTTCCGCGGCCACTCTCGCTTTCTTGCAAAGGATGATGGTAGAACTGTCTGCCATGAGTGTTTCCTCCGTTCAGTGTTTTCCGAGAAAACGGGTCCCGGTATAGTCATTGCCCTCGACGATGTCGTAGAGCATCTGCGGTAACTTTCCGTTGATGATGACGGTCTCGATGCCGGCTTCGGTGGCGATGGACGCCGCTTTCAGTTTGGTCGACATGCCGCCGGTCCCCTGTTTGGTCCCGCTGCCGCCGCCGAGAGACATGAGTTCCGGCGTGATGGTCTCGACCTCTTTGATGAGAGAGGCGTTCGGATCTACGCGCGGGTCCGCGGTGTAGAGGCCGTCGGTGTCCGTCAGGATGACCAGCAGATCGGCCCCGACCGTTTTGGCCACGATGGCGCCGAGCGTGTCGTTGTCGCCGATCTGGATCTCTTCGACGGAGATGGTATCGTTTTCGTTGATGATCGGTAGCGCCTTCATTTCGAGGAGGCGATGGATCGTGTTGCTGAAGTTCTCGTACCGGACTTCGTTCTGGACGTCGTCGCCGGTGATGAGGATCTGCGCGACGACGTGGTTGAAATCGCCGAACAGTTTGTCATAGACATACATGAGTTCGCACTGCCCGACTGCGGCTGCCGCCTGCTTGCCCGGGATGTCGTCCGGCTTCTCGGAGAGCGAGAGTTTGCCGACGCCCATACCGATGGCGCCGGAGGAGACGAGGATGACGTCGTTCCCGGCATTTTTGAGGTCCGACAGCACCCGGCAGAGCTCCGTGACTCTCCGGATGTTCAGGTTCCCGGTGCTGTGCGCCAGTGTCGTGGTACCGACTTTGACTACGATGCGCAAAGGGATCCCACCTTTCTTTGTTGCTTCCATATTGAAACATATTATAAGACGAGCCCCTTTGAACTGTCAATTCAAAGGGGCGTTCCTTTTGCTTAACGGTCAGGAGGTCTGTTTCCAGAAATCGATCGGTTCGTAGTCCCGAAGCGGGGCCAGGAAGCCGAACTCCTCCAGTTTTGCCTGGATGGCGTCGAGGATGAGCTCATTCTCGGCAAGGACCGTGTGGTAATGGTAACCGGACGTGAGGTTCAGGAGCGGAACGGAATTCCCTGCGGCGATCGACTCGAGGTACTTCTCGATGTCCGCTCTGGAGTTCAGGTTCAGGTCGACCCGGAGCAGCCCGTAGACTTTGTGGGAGACGAAGACATCTTTCACCTTGCCGCCGAGGTCCACGATCATGTTGAGCTCTTTCCCGATGCTCGCGTCATCGTGGTGGACTTTGAAGACCCGGCTCGCCTGGAACTGTTCCGACAGCAGATAGCCGGAACTGGTGGAGACGATGTCGTTGCCTTCGGCGCGCAGGAGGGCGATGTCCTGTACGATGACCTGACGGCTGACCCCGAACTGCTTCGCGAACGAGCTGCCGGAGACCGGTTTTCCGGCGGTCTTCAGCGTCTGGAAGATCATCATCCGACGTTCTGCACCTTTCATGTGGTCCCTCCTTTATACTGCGTGGAGATTCTTGAGTGAGATGTCGAGGATGGGCGCCGAGTGGGTCAGCGCGCCGCTCGAGATGAAGTCGACCCCGAGGTCGGTGAGTCTCGCGATGTTCTCTTTCGTGACATTGCCGGAGACTTCGACTTCCGCTCTGCCGTCGATGATCTTCATCGCCTCTGCCATGTCCTCATGGGACATGTTGTCGAGCATGATGATGTGGGCGCCGGCTTCCACGGCATCCCGGACCATGTCGAGGTTCTCGACCTCCACTTCGATCTTGCGGACGAAGGGAGCATATGCCTTGGCGGCTGCGATGGCTTCTTTGACGCCGCCGGCGGCGCCGATGTGGTTGTCCTTCAGCATGACGCCGTCAGAGAGGTTGTAGCGGTGGTTGTTGCCGCTGCCGCAGGTGACCGCGTATTTCTCGAAGATGCGGTTGTTGGGCGTCGTTTTGCGGGTGTCGAGCAGCCTCGTCTTCGTGCCTTCCAGGAGATCTGCCACGTTCTTCGTGTAGGAGGCGATGCCGCTCATTCTCTGCAGATAGTTGAGCGCGGTGCGCTCGCCGCAGAGGATGACACGGATGTCACCGTACACTTTCGCCATGAGGGTGCCCTTCGTGACGAGGTCTCCGTCTTTGACGAAGCATTCGACGCGGGTCTCCGGGTCGAGCAGCGTGAAGACGCGTTCGAAGACCTGCAGGCCGCAGATGACGCCGTCCTGCTTGCAGATGAGGTCGGCCTCCCCCGCCTGCGGGTGGGGCATGACACTGTTGGTGGAGACGTCCTCGCTCGAGATGTCCTCGCGGAGGGCGCTCAGGATCAGGGGATCGACATTGAGTTTCAGGGTGACAGGATCAAACATGTTCATCAGACCTCTTTTCTGCATCGACACCGGTGGGATTCAGGATCTCATCGAGTTCGATCTTCAAAATGACGGATTGCTCATATTCCTTGCGGAGTTTTTCCCGGTCCGAATATTTCTCGAGGGAGAACCCATCGAAGATCTCTTCGTTGCGTTTGACGACCGGGTATTTTTCGGAGATATCTCTGGCCGCGCGTTTGGCGAAGACCAGGCTTTCGAGGAGCGAGTTGCTCGCGAGACGGTTGCGGCCATGGACGCCGTTGTTGGACGTCTCCCCGACCGCATAGAGCTGTTCCATGGAGGTCCGGCTCGTATGGTCCACTTCGATGCCGCCCATGAAGTAGTGCTGGGCCGGCACGACCGGGATGGGTTCTTTGGTGACGTCGTAGCCCATCTCTTTGCAGTGTGCGATGATGTTCGGGAAGTGCTTGAAGAGTTCGTCCCGCGGAATGGGCCTCAGGTCCTCCCAGACGTGCTTCGTGCCGTCTTTCTGCATCTGGGCCAGGATGGCTTTGGAGAGCATATCTCTCGGCTGGAGTTCGTCGGTGAAGCGTTCCATGTTCTTGTCGAGCAGGACCGCCCCCTCTCCCCGGACCGACTCGGAGATGAGGAACGAACGCTCCTCGTGTTTTTCGGTATAGAAGGTCGTCGGGTGGATCTGGACGTAGTTCGTATTCTTGAGGGCCACGTTGTGTCGGAGGGCAATGGCCAGTGCATCGCCGGTCAGGTGGCTGAAGTTGGTGGAGTGTTCGTAGAGGCCGCCGATGCCGCCGCAGGCGAGGACCACGTAGTCCGCGTCCACCACATCGAGGGTGCCGTCCGGCAGAGTGACGACCGCGCCGTAGCAGACGTTGTCCTTTTCGACGATGTCGACCATGGTCGTGAACTCCATCAGAGTGACGTTCGGCAGTTCCCGGACCCGGGCCAGAAGCTTGCTGGTGATCTCCTGTCCGGTGACGTCATCGTGGAAGAGGATCCGCTTGTCGGAGTGGGCGCCTTCCTTTGTAAAGAGGAACTGCCCTTCCGGGTCATGTTCGAATTCGACGCCGTAGGACACCAGATCGTGGATGACGTCCTGCGAGGAACGGATCATGATGCCGACCGACTCTTTGTCGTTTTCATAGTGGCCCGCTTTCATGGTGTCTTCAAAATAGCTTTCATAATCGGTATCGTCCTTGAGCATGCAGATGCCGCCCTGGGCGAGGTACGAGTCGGAGCTTTCAAGGTCCGATTTGGAAATAAGCAGGATGTCCTTGTCCTTCGGGCACTGCAGCGCGCAGTAAAGGCCGGAGCATCCGCTGCCTACAATGAGGATATCGGTTTTGATCATACTCATTCGCCTCCTGTATCAGTCACGTTTCAGACGCATTATAGCACACCGGACCCCCGCTGACAATACAGTTGACAAACATATGTCAAACTATTTTTTAACAGGTGTCTTGACACCATCTCCCATTGCGATTATAGTACTCTTAGAAAACGGGAAGGAGTGCTGCCAATGCTCACCACCAGAGAACTTCAGGACGAGATCCTTCGCCTGAAAAAAGAGAAAAACATCTGCATCCTCGTCCACGCCTACCAGAGCCATGACATCTGGGAGGTCGCCGACTACGTCGGAGATTCCTACGGACTCAGCGTCGAAGCGGCGAAGACCGATGCCGACACCGTCCTCATGTGCGGCGTCCGGTTCATGGCGGAGACCGTGAAGATGCTGTCCCCGGAGAAGAAAGTCCTTCTGGCCAACGGCATCGCCGGCTGCCCCATGGCGGACCAGTACAGCGGCTCTGACCTGAGAGAGCTCAAGAAAGAGTATCCGGGCTACGCCGTCGTCGCCTACATCAACACGACCGCCGACACCAAGACGGAAGCGGACGTCTGCGTCACGTCCTCCTCTGCCCTGAAGATCGTCAAAAACATGCCCGAACAGGACATCCTCTTCATGCCGGACCCGAACCTCGGCGCCTGGGTCAGAGACATGTGTCCCGAAAAGAACATCGCCCTCATCAAAGGCGGCTGCCCCACCCACCTGCGGGTCACGAAGCTCGAGGCAGAGATCGCGAAGAAAGAGCACCCCGAAGCCCTTCTGCTGGTCCATCCGGAATGCCGTCCCGAAGTCACCGCTCTGGCGGACTACGCCGGCAGCACGACCGGCATCATGAAGTACGCCAAAGAGTCCGACGCGAAGGAATTCATCATCGGCACCGAGTACAGCATCGTGCAGCACCTGCAGTTCGAGTGCCCCGACAAGACGTTCTATGCCCTCTCCTCCGACCTCATCTGCCAGAACATGAAGATGACCACCCTCGGCGATGTATACCGGAGCTGTCTCGGCACCGGCGGAGACGAGATCCTGATGAGCGACGAACTCATCGCGGCCGCCAGAAAGCCGATCGACCGCATGATCGAACTGGGCGGCTGAGCCAAAACCCATACCCTGTAACATAAAGACCCCCGAAGGATTATTCCCTCGGGGGTTTCTCATTGGTTTGTCGCGATTTAGAAGCAGTCCGCAACACCGTTGTACTGCGGGTCCATGCTCATGAGCCAGGCAAAGCTGATCTCGGGGTAATGGCAGTTGATGAGGGTCTTGATGTTCATGACCGTCGTGACTGCCAGGTCCGGGTCGACCATGAACAGGCCGGCGAGGAGTTTGACGACGTTCGTCACAAAGATGGACAGGTCTGCCGGCGACAGGTAGTTGATGCCGGCATCGTTGAGCGATTCGACGACGAGGTCCTTGAAGACCGTATTGAACCCGTAAGTGGTGTCGTAGGGCACCGCTGCCGCCTTGCCGAGACGGGCTTCCATGGACTCCTCTTTCAGGTTCTTCTGAAGCGCGGTCGTGAAGGCGTCGACATCGAATTCGTTGCCGTTCAGAAGACGTTTGCCCATGATGACGGTGAGGATGGTGCGGAAGCCGTTCTGGTACTCGCTGACGAAGTTGGCACGGGTGCCGACGAGGTTGATCGCGATCGTGTGGACCAGTTTCTGTTCGAACTCCGGCAGGAGCATCTTGTTGGCCTTGTCCTTGGCGATGACACCGTCGGTCAGGTCGATCTTGTAGTTCGTAAAGCTGTCGAACTTCAGGTCTTCCGCCACTTCATGCGCTTTCATGGCATAGAAAAGTTTGGACATCGCTTTCTTCTTCGAAGCGTAGTTCGCATCGTTGCCCTGCGTCGGGTAGTTCCAGACACGGCCGTAACGTCCGAAGCCGTATTCCTTCATCGCCACAAGCGGTACGATGTCGTTCGGGTTGATGAAGGTCCAGATGTTGTCATATTTCGCGCCGGTGAGTCCGTCCGCGGCCACCGCTCCCTGCGGAGCCTCGAAGGTCATGGCATAGAGGTCTTTCGTACCAAGGGTGATGCCGGTGTCTTTCAGCGCGCCTTCGTCGATGGCAGCGGCTGCCAGGTTGGCGACCGCACCGCCGCGGCTGTAGCCGTTGAGCCAGAGTTTGACGTGGCCTTTGATGTGATTGTCCTTGATGTACTGTTTCAGAGCTGTCAGGAGTTTTTCCTTGTTGGCGGAGAAATCCTTGTGCTGACCGTTGCGGCCGAGGTTGAAGTTGCCGCCCCATTCTGTGCCGTAGCCCGCGCCGCGGAGTCCGACCGCGATGAGCGTGCAGCCGAGGTCGTTCAGCTTCTTGCTGCCGATGGCGAAGCCGATGGAGTCAGTCTGCGGTTCGGTGATGAAACCTTCGGATGCATAGTAGTTCTTAAAGCCAAGCTTTTTGAAGAGCGCCTTGATGTTCTGGTCCTTCTTCGACCAGGTATCGCCGGCGTCATTCGAGGACATGGCGGCCAGCGTCACGCAGTAGGAAGCCGTCATGAAGCTCGCGTTCGGGGTCGGGTCGGTCGGGTCGAGGTAGAAGTAATCGTCGGTGTAGTACATCGCCGCGTTCCAGTCATTGTCATAACCCGAGTTGTAGCGGAAGGTATAGCGTTTGGCGTGAGGGAAACTCATCTTCGAGTACTTCCCGGAAGCCGCTGCCGCTTCGATGCCGCCGGCGGCCAGGCCAAACATCATGACCATGGCCAGCAGGACTGCCAGCATCTTTTTCATTTTTTTCATGTTCGTTCCTCCTGTCGGCGATGTACGGACTGCGCAGGTCACAAATCGCCGGTGGTTACCTCATTATTTTCTCACTCATAAAGATAAAAATCAATGGAAGATATGATGCTTCTCCGAGACATAACCATTTTTCTGTTCCCTTTTTTGCAAAAGTTGCTATAATGGCTGTATCACGATTTCAAGGAGGCGCACTATGGCGCAGCGCATTGAAAATATCCCCTTTGCCAAGCTCATCAACACGAGGGACCTCGGCGGTCTCCCGGCGGAGGGCGGCAAAGTCATCCGGCCGCAGACGTTCCTGCGGGCCGCGTCCCTTTACCAGCTGGTCCCGTCGGACGGCGAGAAGCTGGTCCGGGACCATAAAGTCGCGTACGACATCGACCTTCGCATCGACAAGGAGCTGAGCCGTCAGCCGGACGCCCCCATCCCCGGCGTCGAGTACCGCCATTACCAGCTGCGGGAAGACGTCATGGAAAACTTCGAGCGCAAACGGGGCGAGACCATCGGCAAGATGATGACCCGTATGCCGACGATGGCGCAGCTGTACCTCAACATGGTCTCGAAAGAAAATTCCCTCGAGGCGCTCCGGAACATCTTCGGCCTCTTCATGGAAGACGTCGTCCCCGGTGAAAAAGCCGCCCTGTTCCACTGTTCCGAGGGCAAGGACCGCACCGGGATCATCGCGGCCCTCATCGAGGACCTCGTCGGTGTGCCGAGAGACCTCATGCTCGAAGACTATATGCTCTCGAACGACGCCTTCGAAAAGCGAAACAACTGGTACTACCGCGGCACCCGCCTCATCATGAACAAGGAGGCGGCAGACTCCTTCCGGGACATGTACCAGGCCAACGAGTACATGCTGACCGACATGCTCGACTACCTCGAGAAGACCTACGGCGGAACGGAAGGGTTCTTCCGGGAAGCGCTCGGGTTTTCCGCATCCGACGTCAAAGCTTTCAAACAGAAGATCCTGCAGTAGATCGCCAAACGGAATACAAAAAACAAGACCGGCCCGAATGGGTCGGTCTTTTCTGTTCTGTGTGCGGCGATCTACGCCTCGTCCTCCAGATGAGAGTCCATGCGGGCTATGGCGTGGATGATCTCTGCCGGAAGCTCCAGGTTTTCGGTGAACGGATCAAGCACGATACCGTAGAGGGTCTCGTCCTCCATGAAGTACTGATATACCTTCTCGTAGGGGGCGCGCATGAGGGTGACGCTCTCCGAGTACTCGACCGGGATCTGCTCCGCCTGAGAGAAGATGAACATGTACTTCTCCCCTTCGAGTTCGGCCACGGCCGGCACGACCTGGATGTCGTTCTCCGCGACGAATTTCATGTTCTCCTCATAGAGGCGCATGCGCTCGGCGTCCGCCGCGGACATGAGCACCTGCATCGGAAGGATGACGACCGAGTCTCGCAAGACCTGCATGAGTTCAATGAGGTTGTCTTCGGTCATGTCGTCCTGAAAGCGCTCTTTCAAAAGCAGCAGGACGCTGCCGTCCTCCAGTTTCTCGCGGGACAGTTTTTTCGGTTCCATATCTGCCATAGGTATGCTCCTTCCTTTTTTGTCAGTATACCATGCGTTGCCTCAGTTTCCAAGACGCCGCTGCAGGAGCGGACCGTGTTCTTTGAGCCAGCGCTCTTTTTCCCGGTAGTCCGGCACGACCCGGGCCACCTCGGCCCAGAACGCGTTCGAATGGTTCATCTCTTTCCGGTGGCACAGTTCGTGGACGACCACGTAGTCCCGAATGTCTTCGGGCGCCAGCATCAAAAGACAATTGAAGTTGAGGTTGCCCTTGGCGGAGCAGCTCCCCCACCTCGTCTTCTGATGGCGGATGGAGATGCGTCCGTAGTCGACACCCACCACAGGCGCAAGCCAGGCACACTTTTCCGTAAAGTAGGCTCTTGCGGCTTTGGTCAGGGCCGACAGTTCGTCTTCGGTCAGCGGTTCGAGTCCGGCAGCTTCCGCGAAAGATTCTCTCTCTTCGACCTGGTCGATACACTTCCGGAGCCAGGCCTCTTTCGACTGCAGGAATGCCAGGGCGTCCCGTTTGGGAAGACGGTTCGGGACCCGCAGTATGACAGAGCCGTCCGGACGCACTTCGAGCCCGATGCTCCTGCGTCGGGAACGGCGGACTTCGATGTCCACACCGGCAAAACTGATCTGTTCCATAAGGGTCCCTTTCTGTGATGAAAAGTGCTCCGGGGAGACCCCGGAGCACCAGTCATTCATATCATTCGATACGCATCATATTTCTTTGATTCTCTCAAAACTCTTATTTCCAAATAAGGTCAAATAAGAATAATTACTCGGCACGAGCCATTGCTTCTTCGTAGTCCTTGGTACCCATCCAGATCTCGTTCTTGTACGGGTTTCTCTTGAGCTCGATGGAGCGCTTGATGATGAAAGCAAAGACAACGACGTTGGTAACGATAGAAGCAACTGCGATGACGCCCTGAGCCTGCGGATGAGCGGTGATCGGACGGATGCTTGCATCCATGTAACCGACTGCATCGTAGGTGTCGCCATAGACGCTCGGCAGGACGGAGAACTTGGAGTAATCCTGGAATGCCGGGAAGATCTGGGCGAACATGCACCAGATAGCGAGGGTGTTAGCACGGTTCTGGATCCAGCCACCCTTGTTCCAGACAGCGGCCGCGAAGGTCGGAGCAAGAAGAAGAGCAAGACCGCAATACCAGGAATGCGTCGGAAGGTTCAGGTAAGTGTATTCGAAGTTCCAGATATCATAAGCGATGATGAACATCCAGGTCATGTCGGGCCAGAGCATATCCTGACGGCCCTTGGAGGAGTAGATGCCCCACCAACCGGTCATGCAGAAGATGTTGATGATACCGGCAATGCCGTTAAGGACGTTCCACCAGCCGCCGTACAGCCAGACGCCTTCGGAAGACAGCCACCAGCCATCAACGGACATAGCGCCCTTGATAGCGGATTCGAAGTCAGAGCAGACAGCGATGAGGATGTTGATAGCAACAATGAGGAACGGCCAGGGTTTGAACCACTCTTTGGCACCGATGCCCCATTTGTACTTCAACATAATGAAACCGACGCAGCCGATGTCAGCAGCATACAGTTTCGCATAATGGAACCAGCTGTTCATGTGAACATAGGTCGGGTTTGTGAGTGCCCATTCTGCGCCTTTGGCAGCTGCAGCATAGATCGCAATGAAATATACGGTCAGAGCAAGCGGAAGGATCACGAAAAGAAGGATACCACCGAACTTGGTACGACGACCGATCTCATTGAGGATGATCAGGCCCAGGAAAGCCATGAGCCAGCCAAGCAGCTTGTAGGCAGAGAATGCACCATAAATCTGGAATAACATGTTTGTGCTTCCTCCTAATACAAATATGAGAAATATGATACGCATGGGGCAGAGTTCCCCCTACCCATTCCATGACACAGTAATATTAGCACTTTTCCCTTAAAAAAACAACCCATAAAAGCCAACAATAGTCTAATGAACTGTGAACAAATATGGACAACCGTCAAATAAAAAACAGAGCCCTTTTCAGGGCTCCGTTTTGAGATTTGTTCGGATATTTGACGTTAGTCAACGATTTCAGTGATGGAATCGACTTCGAACACATAGCCGGACTTGGTGACCTTCTTGACAGTACCAAGAACGGTGATCTCGTCGGTCATGTCCGCTTTCTTGACAGCCTTGCGGGCTTTTCTGGAAGCGTCCATCATCTTGAAGGTGACGCCGTAGCCGTCGCCGTCAGAATCGATCGGGACGAGGGTGAAATAGTCTTTCGAAAGAAGATTGTCTTCGGACTCATAGATCTCGCCGACAACATACATCTTCATGTCCTTAAGGTCGGTCGGATCGTCGGTCTCATACTTCTGAGCCAGCTGAGTGGTGGTGTAAGTCGGGATATCCTGACCGGTGGTGCAGGACGCCATGACGATGCACAGGGAGAGTGCGATCATGATGACTCCGAGCAGACCCCAGAGATTCTTAAAGGATTTCTTCGGCTGTTTTGCTTTTTCGATCTTCTTCTCTACTTCAGACATTTTAGCTCCTCCTGAATGACCATGATGGGTGACACCGTGGGGTGCCTTTTTCTCAATTTTCTTTTCGACTTTGTCCATTTTTGCTCCGCCAGTGTGTTGGGCCATGCAAATACCTCCTTAAGTCAAAATTCTGTATACAAGCGTCAAAAGACGCTTTGCTTACGGTTTAACTATATACCACGCTAAAATAGTTTGTCAATCGAAAACCATTCAGCCCTTTCTGTCCAGTTTCCATTCACGCAGCCGCTCTTTTCCCTGCTCACTTTCGAGCAGAAGTCTGACGACACGGGCAGAACAGCGCCGGAGATCTTTCGGGTCGAGTTCTCCGCTGAGGGCCGCCTTGCGGATCGCACTGCGGTCGGTGGGCATTCCGGGCATGATCATGTCGTTGCCGGCGCGGATCGCCTGGACGGGATCGGCAAGGCCGGGTCCGGTGCTGGTCCAGTCGGTCATGACGATGCCTTCGAAGCCGCACTCCCCTCTCAGGTAATCTTCCAGAAGGGACCGGTTCTCCACGTTGTAAATGCCGTTCACCGGGTTGTAGCTCGTCATGACGGCCATGGCGCTGCCGTCGCGGATGGCGCGTTTGAACGGCCGCAGATAGATCTCACGGAACGCACGCTCTGAGACGTTGCTCGAAGCCTTGTTGCGCTGGAACTCCTGGTTGTTGGCCGCGAAGTGCTTGATGGTCACATAGTTGCCCGGGCGGGACGCGACTCCTTTGCAGACAGCCGCGGCGATGGACCCCGTCATCATCGGGTCTTCACTGTAATATTCGAAGTTCCGTCCGCAGAGCGGATTGCGGTGGATGTTCATGCCGGGCGCCAGCCAGAACGTGACGCCGTACTCGGACATCTCCGCGGAGACCGCGGCGCCGAATGCCTCTGCCAGGTCCGCGTTCCAGGTCTGGGCGACCGCGGTCCCCACCGGGAACGCCGTCGCATACTGGTAGAGGATCGTGCCGCGCGAACGCTTGCCGAGGAGCGCCTTGGAAGCGATGCCCGGAAGGTAATCGAAGATGGAGATGGCGTTCTTGAGGGGCTTGATCTTCCCGCTGCGGTACTGGACCGACTCCTCGAGGATGCGCAGGCCGGCGGGGCCGTCCGACAGGGAGACGCTGGGGATCTGATGGTCCTTCATCAGGTTCGAGCTCGTGTTCGCGGCATTGCCGGGAACCGTGAAGCTGCCCTTGAACGCGAAGAAGTGCATGCCCGCTCCGAGCAGCAGTTCGACCCGTTCGGACGCATCCATCATCGAGACGATATCTTTATAGACATTCCACTGGCCGTCCGGTTCGAACGAGTGCCGGATCTGATGGATGTCGCCCGTTTTCAGCGTCAGATGCGGGAGCCCTTCCGGAACGGCAGGGCGTTTTGCACCGAGGCGGATCTCTTCGACGGTGCGGTCGCGGTCGATCGGTCTCGCGTTCTCGACGGAGACGGTCTCCGGCAGGGTGAGAACGGCCGCCGGAGCGGCAGTCGCCGATGAATCGCCCACGAGAAGGATGTAGTCGCCGGCTTCCAGGACATAGCTGCCGGAGGCTTCATCGAACGCGCTCTCATCCCGGAGGTCGAAGCGCATCTCCACGTCCGCGGTCTGCCCGGGGCCGAGTTCCGGCGTCTTGGCAAAGGCGACGAGCTGCTGATACGGTCTGGGAAGGTCCCCGGCCGGGCAGGACAGGTAGGCCTGAACGACGGCTTTTCCGCTGTAGGTGTCTCCGGTGTTCTCCACCCTGACCTTCGCGGTCACGAAGGACTGGAAGGTCTCCACGGACTTCACGTCGAAGGAGAAGGTCGTGTAGCTGAGGCCGTAGCCGAACGGATAGCGGGGCTCGATGCCGGCGGTCTGGTAATACCGGTACCCGACATAGATCCCCTCTTCATAGTTCTGTTCGAGGGGTTCCGGGCTCATGAAGCTGAAGGTCTCGCCGAAGGGGACCTGGTCATAGCTCTTCACCCAGGTGTCGGTCAGATGTCCGGAGGGGCTCACTTTGCCGGAGATCACATTGGCGAGCGCCGTACCGCTCTCTTCGCCGATCTGGCACATGAACACGATGGCATTCAGTCCGGGGATCTCTTCGACGCCGGTCAGGTCCATGGACGCGCCGACGTTGATGACGAGGATGGTCTTTTCGTAGTGCGCGGCACAGAATTCGATCTGACGGATCTCCTCCGGCAGGAACACGAACTCCGAGGGCTTGCGGTCCGAGCCCTCACCGGACTGGCGGGCAATGACATAGAGACAGGTATCGGTCCTGCTCTCCGCGACATCCGCTTCGCTCACCGCGCGGCCGGAGGGATAGATGAAGCTGGCGCCGAGGATGTTGTTGGCGTCGGCACCGCTGCGGATCTTCAGGAAACCGGTCCGCATATCGTGGAAAAACTGTTTCTGTTTCTGATCGAAGTCTGCTTCATAGTCGTCGAGCCAGGGGCGGGTCGTCACGGTGTAGCCGGCGTTCTCGAATCCCTCGAGTACATTGACATACTTTCTCGCGTTGACTTCTCCGCTGCCGGTCCCGCCAAAGATGGTCTTGGTGACGCCGGCGCCGTACAGGGCGATGTTCCCCGGGGCAGCCGGCAACGCTCCGTCGTTTTTCAGGAGCACGATGCCCTCTTCGGCAATGCGCCGTGCCAGGTCGCGGTGGTCCCGCTCCCGCTGGTTTTCCTCGGGCGATGTACGTGCATAGGTCCTTACTTTCATGGGTATGGTCCTCCTTTGATCGAAGCTGTGTTTCCGCCTTCATTATAACGAAACAGCGACACCGCTGGCAACAAGCCGGGCGGTGTCGATTTTAGTATCATTGTATGGATTTTCGATCGGCTTTACGCGTTCCAGGCAGCGACTTCGCTGTCGAGCCAGTCGATCCACTCCTGCATGCCTTCGCCGGTCCGTGCGGACACGAAGAAGATCTTGCAGTCGGGGTTCAGACGGTGGATGCGCTCCTCCACCGCGTCGAAGTCGAAGGGGAAATAGTCGGTGGTGTCGATCTTGTTGATGAGCACCGCGTGACAGACTTCGAACATGAGCGGGTACTTGAGGGGCTTGTCGTCCCCTTCCGGGACCGAGAGGATCTCGATGTTCTTCGAGGCTCCGGTATCGGTCTCTGCCGGGCAGACGAGGTTGCCGATGTTCTCGAGGAACAGGAGGTCGAGGTCTTCCGTCGGGAACTCTTCGAGTGCCTGGCGGGTCATCTCGGCATCCATGGCGCATTCGCCGCCGGTGTGGACCTGGATGGAACGGACGCCGGCATTGGCCATGGTCTCGGCATCGACGGTCGCGTCGATATCGGCCTCCATGACGCCGATCTTGTATTTGTCCTTCAGGGCGGCGATGGTCGCGAGGAGCGTCGTGGTCTTGCCCGCTCCGGGAGAGGCCATGACGTTCAGCATGAAGGTCTTCTGAGCTTTCAGTTTTGCACGGTTCGCGTCCGCGACGCGGTCGTTCTTGTCGAAAACGCCGACATTGACGTTGATGACACGGAATTCAGCCATAGTGTTCTCCTCCTTTACGCCTGCTGCTCTTTGACGCGGGCACGGATCCAGTCGCAAAATGCGTCGACCCCTTCGCCGGTCTTGGCGGAGATGGGATAGACCACTGCATTCGGGTTCAGTCTGCCGACGTATTCACGGATGTTGTCGAGGCTGAAGTCGAAGACCGGCAGAGCGTCGATCTTATTGACGAGGACGACATTGCACTTCGTGAAGACCAGCGGGTACTTGAGCGGCTTGTCGTCGCCTTCCGGCACGGAGAGGATGACGACGTTCTCCGCGGAGCCCGTGTCGAATTCGGCGGGACAGACCAGGTTGCCGACGTTCTCGAGGAACACGACATCGAGGTCTTCGGTGCCCATCTCGCGCATGCCCTGACGGGACATCTCCGCGTCGAGGTGGCACATGCCGCCGGTGTGGAGCTGGATGGATTTGACACCGAGGTCCGCGATGGTCTTGGCGTCGACGTCGGAGTCGATGTCCGCTTCCATGACGCCGATCCGCATCTCGTCCTTGAGGCGATTGATGACGGCGCTCAGCGTCGTGGTCTTCCCCGAACCGGGCGAGGACATGATATTGATGTAAAGCAGCTTCTCGTCTTTCAGCGTACCGCGGAGCACTTCGGCATCGGCATCGTTGTCTTCGAGGATGCTTTTTTTGAGTTCGATGACCTTGACGGGGTCTCTCATAGTTGGTGCACTTCCTTTGGTAATAATAGGGTTACGATTCGATAACTTACTACATGTTACAATAGTTTTCCCGGAAACGGAAGGATTATTTTCATAATTGAGACACAAATCGCCATTTGTCTCATTTGTACAGTCGGAGATTTTTGAGGGCGGCCTTGACCGCGTCGTAATCCTCCGCTTCGTTCAGCGCCTGCACAACACTGTCGTTGAGCGCTGCGACGGAGATCTGCTGGACGAGATCCATATGGTCATCCCCCACTCCGGCGACTGCGAACACCAGTGTCGCTTTCTCTCCGTCGAAGTCGATCCCTTCGGGGAAACGGACCAGTCCGACCCCGGTCTTCCGGATGCGTTTTCTTCCCCAGACCGTTCCGTGGGCGACCGAGACGCCGTTGCCGAGATAGGTGGAGAAGTCCGCCTCCCGTTTGAGCATGGAGTCGATGTACTCGTCCCCGACACATTTGAGGTCGACGACGATCTGTCCCGCTTCCCGGATGGCGCCCGGTTTATCGGTGGCGGTCCCGTGGAAAACGACGCTGTCCTCCGTCAGGACATCCACAAGCGCCGGGAACTGTTTCTTTTCCATCAGGAAGACGACATGGTCCTCTCTGCGGGGCGCCGCTTCCGGATGTTCGTCCTCTGCGGGATACCCGAGGATGAGGTGCCCGATGCCTTCGACCGTCTCGGGAAGTCCCCACTCCTGAAGGAGCATCTTTCCGGTCTGGGTCTCGAATTCCTCTTTTGCCCGGTGGATCCAGCAGCTGCCGAGTCCCACCGCGTGAGCGGCGTTCATCATGTTCCCGATGGCAAGGCTGCCGTCATAGAGATACGTGGGCGACGCCGTGTCCGCGAACACGACCACGACGACCGGTGCGCCGTAAAACGGGTCGATGCTCGGCTGCCCGAGGATGCGGGCGTTCATGCTTGAAAGCAGGTGGCGGGTCTCCGGGTCGCGGACCGCGATGAAGTAACAGGGCTGGCGGCCCATCCCGCTGGCGGCAAAGAGACCGGCATAAAGGACCTGGTCAAGTTCCGCATTGTTGATCATTTTCGGTTGAAACTTGCGGATACTGCGCCGTGTTGTCATGAGTTCCACAAATTCGTTCATGCTGCTCTCCCTTTCTGAAATCATTTTCCAAACATAAAGTATACCATTGAAGAACCTCTGTCGTCCATGAATTTACAAAGGATAACTCTTTTAGTATAATTGGATGTTAAGGAGAACCACCACCACAAAACCCTTTTCAGAAATGGAGAACCATCCATGAAGAAAGTCAACATCATCGGGGCGAACCTCGGCGGACTCACCGCTGCCATCCTGCTCGGAAGAGCGGGCTGGACCGTCGATCTGTTCGACAGACTGCGCCGGGAAGATGTCGCAACGGCCTGGTCGGAAAACTTCGACCTCTCCGTATTCGAACGCCTGGAGCTGGACCCTCCCCCCGCAGATTGCTATCGAAAAAAGAAAAACTGGGCTTTTCTCTCGCCGGACGGCGCCACCAATGTCGTGGCATACGGACCGGAAGAGTCTCCGGAAGTCCTCATCGACCGCCGCAAGCTGACGGAGTACCTCATGTCTCTGGCGGAGATCAACGCCACGTTCCACTTCGAAGCGGAAGTCACGGAGCTGATCGTCGACAGCGGCCACGTCTCCGGCATCCGTGCCGACGGCGTGTTCATGCCGTCCGACCTCACCATCGACTGCACCGGCCCCCTGTCCGAACTGCGTCAGCAGCTGCCGAAGTTCTACGGCATCTCCCCGACGCCGGACCCGGACGGCATGCTGTACGTCCACCGGGGCTTTTACGAGTGGGGCGATGGAGCTCCCATGCCGAAGCAGACGAACAAGATGTATCTGCGGCAGGGCGGCAAACCGGGACTTGCCTGGTGCGTCTCTGACGTCAGCGACTACTGCGCCGATGTCCTCGTCGGCAAATTCGGCAGTGTGACCGAAGACGATGTCGTCGAGACCGTGAACGACCTGCGGGACAACAACCCCATCATCGGCATCGAAGAAGAGAAGGAATCGGTCGAGGCCCGCATCCCCGTCCGTCAGTACATGAGCAAGATGGTGGTCCCGGGCTATGTCATCCTGGGTTCCACCCCGTACATGACCATCCCGGTCATGACCCCTCCCCTGTCCGACACCATGGATGCCGCGCGCATCCTCTGTGAGGTCCTCGCCGTCAATGACAGCTGCGAGACCGATGACCTCTATGTGTACCAGGTCCGGTTCTGCCGGGAGTACATCGCCAAAGAGGTCGCCGCGGACGTGTTCCGCTCCTGGCTCTTTTCCACGGACGTCGAGGAGCAGAACTTCCTGTTCCAGTCCGAACTCATCGACGGAGACTTCCTGTCCGACCTCATGCACGGCGTCCTGCCGAGCATCACTTCAAAGGGCCGCGGGTTCTTCGGCATGGGCGTCAAAAAGCCCCCCGTCGTCAACGCGCTGCGTGCCGTCCTCGTCGACATGAAGGACGCCTACGACCTCGTCCAGGACATCCCGGACAGCTACAACAAGACTACATACCTCAAGTGGCAGGCCGATGTCGATTCGCTCTACAGCGAGTGACGTCATTCGGAATAAAACATCAAAAAACCGACTTCCGTTACGGAAGTCGGTTTTCTTGTGGAAGGGATGATCCTCAGGCAGGACCGTTATTGTTTGACACACCAGTCGAGGCTGATCCATCCGGTGGTACCGTCGTAAGTGACGCGGCCCCAGTTGCCGTTGACCTGCGTGACACTGACGCGGGTGTTGCCCGGGATCTTGCCGATGATGGTAGTGGTATCGTCCGGCGATGTACGGATGTTCAGGTTCGAGGAACCGGTATTGACGACATAGGTGCCCGTGGTGTACGGAGCAGTGCCGGGAGCCGGTGTCGTGGTGATGGCACCGCTGGTCGTGCTGCCGTTCGGAAGCGTCTGGTTGGACGTGGTGCTGTACCGGGTCGTGGTGGTGTAACGGGTGGTCGTCGTGGTCGTCGGACGGAAGCGATCCCACCAGTTGGTTCTCGCGGTCGTCAGGCCGTTCGTGTTGCACTCGGCGCCGACGTTGAGGTAGATGTAGCCAACGAAGGCTCCACCGTTGTTCCCCTCGAGTTTTTCGCGGGTGGTCGTATAGATGATGCAGTAACCGTGGTCGGCATCGGACTGAGGCGTTGCGCCCTCACTGACGGTGATGACACTGCCGTCGATGCGCTCCACGACCAGCATATGGTTCGTGTAGATGGCAAAGCACTTGGCCCTTGGGGTGTAGCCCTTCGTGAAGCCGTAGTTCGCGTAGTAGGTGTTCCACCAGTTTGCGGGACCGTGGATGGAAATGTTCTTGCCCGTCAGTTCTCTGGCACGGGAAGAGGCGAACCAGGCGCAGCCGCCGCGGCGGTATGCGTAGCTGGTGGTCTCTGCCAGCGTGGTGTAGGGGGCACGGTTGATGTCGATATAGATACCATTGAGACCGTTGTTCATGATGCCGGCCGGGGCAAGCGCCGCCGAGTCAGGTGTGCTGAACACGGCACCCGCTGCAATACCGACGACCATCAGGAACGCAGCCAGAATGGACAGGATTTTCTTCTTCATTGGGATAACTCCTCACAAGCTCTTTGTAGTGCGTTTGTAATCTTCTCGATGAGATTTCGTAACAATTTGTAAATATTTTAGCATATGGGGGCCTCGTCTTTCAAGTCTTTCTTTGATTATCAAAAGCGATATAATCAAATACGGGATTGTTAATAAAGTTTCGGTTGATTTTATATATTATTTACGTCAAAATTGATATTAGATTTTTGTCATCAAGTTAACAGGCGCAACTGTTTATAAGGAGATAGACATATTATGACCATCTTTTCGTTTCTGACGATGATCGGAGGTCTGGCCTTTTTCCTGTTCGGTATGAACATCATGTCGTCCAACCTGGAAAAGGTCGCCGGCGGTAAGCTGGAGGTCGTCCTGCAACGGCTCACATCCAATCTCTGGAAGAGTCTTGCACTGGGTGCCGCCATCACCATCGCCATCCAGTCCTCCTCTGCCCTTACGGTCATGCTCGTCGGTCTGGTCAACTCCGGCATCATGGAACTTGGGAACACCGTCGGAGCCATCATGGGCGCGGACATCGGGACGACGCTGACGGCGTGGATCCTGTCCCTCAGCGGCATCCAGTCCGACAACATCTTCATGTCCCTGCTGAAGCCGGCGAACTTCTCGCCCATCGTCGCCCTTATCGGCGTCGGCCTCATCATGGAGGCCAAACAGCAGAAAAAGAAAGATATCGGTGCCATCCTCTGCGGCTTCGCCGTCCTGATGTTTGGCATGACCCTCATGTCTCAGGCAGTGGAACCCCTGGCGGAGAGCGAACAGTTCACGAGCATGCTCACCGCGTTCAACAACCCGCTCCTCGGCCTGCTCATCGGCACGGTGTTCACCGGCATCATCCAGAGCTCCGCAGCCTCCATCGGTATCCTGCAGGCGCTGTCCCTGACCGGCACCATCACCTACGGTGCCGCCATCCCGCTCATCATGGGCCTCAACATCGGCACCTGTATGACCGCGCTGCTCAGTTCCATCGGCGTCAGCACCGACGCGAAGCGGGTCGCCGGCATCCACATCGCCATCAAGGTCCTCGGCGCGATCATCGCCTTCATCCCCTTTGTTCTCATCCGGCAGTTCGTCGATCTTCCCATCCTGTCGCAGACCATCAACCCTGTGGCCATCGCCGCCATCCATTCGGTCTACAACATCGCGATGGTCCTCGTTCTGCTCCCCTTCAACCAGCTCATCGTCAAACTGATCAAGAAGATCATCCGCGGGAAGAAAGGCGAAGAGGCCGAAGAAAAATTCCGCGGTCTCATCATCGACGAACGTCTGTACAACTCTCCGAACATCGTCATCAGCCAGTGTAAGGAAAGCACCATCGAGATGGCCCACCTCGCATACGAGTCCTTCTCCACTTCCCTGTCCGCGTTCGAGGAATACAGCGAGGAAAAGCTGGACCAGATCAACAAGTGTGAAAAACGCCTCGACATCCTCGAGGACAGCCTCAACTCCATCCTCATCCGCCTGTCGGCACGCGAGCTGACCGATGAAGTCAACAACGAGGTCAACGAGATCCTCTACTGTATCCGTGAGTTCGAGCGGATCGGCGACTACGGCGTCAACATGGTCAACAACGCGAAGAGCATGGTCGAGCGGAAAGTCGTGTTCTCCAACAAAGCATACGAAGAGATCGCGGTCCTCAATTCCGCGGTGCGTCAGATCCTGCAGATGACCGTCGACGCATTCGAGCACGACGATGTCGCTCTGGCCGCCAAAGTCGAGCCCCTCGAGCAGGTCATCGACAACCTGACCGAGACCATCAAGAACCGTCACATCGACCGCCTTCGTTACGGCGACTGCCGCGGCGACACCGGTATCGTCCTCGACGACTACGTCACGTTCTGTTCCCGTGTGTCGGACCACTGTTCGAACACCGCTGTCACCATCATCCAGACCGGCAACGCGAACCGCGACGCACACAAGTACCTGAACCGGCTCAAGAAAGGCAACGACGCCGAGTACCAGAAGAACTACGCGGACTTCGAGGAGACCTTCCAGCTGCCCGAATACACCTGGAAAAAGAAAAAGAAGAAGGCAGCGGCCGCCGCTCCGGCAGAGCCCTCCCCGACCAAAGCGTGACCTTCTCACAGCAAAACATAACAGCCTGCATCGCAAGATGCAGGCTGTTTTTCTGTCTGTTCCGTTTTAGCCGATGGTACCGGTCGTCGTATAGGTGTAGGCCGTCGTGAAAACGGTCGTGTTCGAGGCGGCCGTCGTAGCGTATGTGGCCGCTGCTGTCGTGGTTGCCGTAGTGGCCGCGGTGGTCGTGGTCGTCGAGGCGGTCGCTGCCGCTTCCGAGCCGGCTTTGTAATAGATCCACGCGTTCTTCGTCTGTTTCGACAGTGTCGCGTAATCCCAGAGCTTGCTCGAGTTCGTGTAGCTGAACGGGTCGTTCACCTGGAACTTGCCGTTCTTGTAACCGTAGAGCACGATGAAGTGGCCGCTGTGGACCGTGAAATCGCCCTTGCCGACGGACAGGATGATCATACCGCCCTTTTCGAGCGCGTCCTTCATCTGTTCTTCGGTGTAACGGTACTGGGAGGTCACGGCAAGACCGTAATGCTGAGCGCCCTCGGTCATGAGGGTCCAGGCCGTGCCGACGTTGTTGACGTAATGGCCGTTCTGCATGGCATACTGAGCCACGTTGAACGGGTCGATCTGCTCGTTTCTTGTGAGGCCGTACCCGACCATGGCCAGAGCGGTCGGTCCGCAACCGGAGATGGCCATGCAGCTCTCACCGTAAGTGGCATAACCCCAGCGCTTGTCCCACTGGACGAACAGCGGATGAGACGATTTCTTTTCCGCCGCGGTCAGGCCGCCGTGGCCGACCGGTTCCGTCTTCAGATAGGCGGCGACAAAGTCGAGGATCTCGGGGTTCATCTCAAGGTCGTCGATGAGGTACTCGGGGTAGTCCTCTTTGTGTGCCATGATGTTTTTGTATTTTTCACTGTTGCGGAGCATGTCCTTTTCCTCATCGGTCAGGACACGGGCCGTGCCGACATTTGCTGTCGTGGTCTCCGAGGTGGCCACAGAAGAGGTCCGAAGCCCGGTCCCCTTTTCTGCCTGATGATGACGGACGATCTTGACCAGTCCGAAAACGGCTGCCGCAAGGACGAGGAGTGCAAGGAGGATGATCAGTACTTCCTTCACGCGGGAAGAGCGCTTTCCGGAGCGACGCGGACCGCGGCTGCTGCCGTAAGAGGTACCGCGCCCGGCATAGTCTTTGCTGTAGCTGCTGGCGTAGTACCCGGTCTGGGTGCGGGTGGTTTTCTTTCGACTCATAAGGAACCTTCTTTCTGCAACCGGAATGTTTCCACTACTATAACGCGCATGTCGTAAAAATGCAACCGGAAACGACCCGCAGAAGATCCTGCGGGTCGTTGTTTATTCCATGAATTGTGTGTTGAGAGCCGCGTTCGTTACGCTTTGGTGATCCAGGTCAGCTGGACCCAGCCGGTGAGACCGTTGTAGACGATCTTACCCATGCCGTTGCTGATGTCA
Organism: Clostridia bacterium; assembly: GCA_017433225.1. Lineage (GTDB taxonomy): Bacteria > Bacillota > Clostridia > Oscillospirales > Acutalibacteraceae > RUG420. The sequence goes on along the minus strand of JAFRHS010000054.1, from coordinate 8,443 downwards.
GAGACATAGACGCGGGTGTTGTCCGGGACCTTGCCGAGGATGCTGGCAGAAGCGCGGTCGGAAGAACGCATGTTGAGGTTGCTGCCGTCTGCGTTGACTTTGTAATAGCCGGTACCGCTCTTGGCAGTGCCCGTCGCGTTGCCGTTCGAGCCGCCGCCGATGCCGAGATAGACATAGCCGCGGATGCCGCCGTAGAGGCCTGCAAGGGAAGAAACGGGAAGCGTACGGATGACGCAGTAGCCGTGTGCGGGGTCAGAGATGGGGGTCGCACCTTCACTGATGGTGGCAGTGTCGCCGTTGATCTCCTCGACGACGAACACATGGTTCGGGTAGATCGCCAGAGACTTCGCACGGGGCTGGCTGCCTCTCGTGAAGCCGTACAGCGCATATTTGGAGTTCAGCCAGTTGGCCGGACCGTGGATGATGATGTTCTTACCGGTGAGCTCTCTCGCACGGGAAGACGCGAACCAGGCACAGCCGCCTCTGCGGTATGCGACGCTGGTGGTCGTGGCAAGAGTGGTGTACGGTGCAGAGTTGATATTGATATGGATGCCGTTGAGGCCGTTGTTCATGATGCCTGCAGAGCAACTCGCCTGTGCCTTGTTGCCCGTCATGTTGAATACGCCGACGGTAAGGCCGATGAAAAGAATGAATGTAATGACGATAGAAATGAGTTTGCTCTTTTTGATATGTTTGATGTCCATTTTTCCTCCTCGGAAATTACAAAAGAGTTACAACGTGTTACATTTTAATGATTCACGTTGTAAAAATCAACCCCGTTTTGTAATTTTTGGGACCCTTTCACGGGAAACAACAGGTGTTTCACGGGCTTTTGTGGCAATATGCACAAGGAAACAGACATTTTTTTGAAACAATTCACCAGTGACAGAAAAACGGTCACCGAAAAACGGTGACCGTTTTGTAATATTTTTGCTCTTTTTATAATATAAATATTAATTATAAAGATATCTTAAAAACCATTATATTGGCATGGAAACCGACACAGAACTCAGTCGAGTTTCATGTCTCCCTCTTTGACCCATCCGATCTTTTTCAGACCGAAATTGATAAGCGGGCAGAGGATGGCAGGCAGAACGAAACAGATGAGGACGAGACCGGTCCAGTCCATGGCCGTGATCGAGGTTTTGGTGCCGGCGGCGATGTCGCTGACCCATCCGGTGTAGACGCCGATCTGACCGACGAGCCCGCAGGTGCCCATTCCGGAGGAGACCGGAGTGCCGTTCATCTGCATCTTGAAGACACAGGTGGCAAGGGGCCCTGTGATGGCGGAGGTCACGATGGGGGCGATCCAGATCCGCGGGTTCTTGACGATGTTCCCCATCTGGAGCATGGAGGTGCCGATGCCCTGAGACACCAGTCCTCCCCACTTGTTCTCCGGGAACGACATGAATGCGAACCCGACCATCTGGGCACAGCAGCCCGCGACGGCAGCGCCGCCGGCGAGACCGGTGAGCCCCAGCGCCGCGCAGATGGCGGCGGAGGAGATGGGCAGGGTCAGTGCCATACCGACGAGGACGGCCACCAGGATGCCCATCAGGAAGGGTTGGAGGTTGGTTGCCCACATGATGAGGTCGCCGACCCACATGGCCGCTTTTCCGAGGGCAGGAGCCCACCAGGCGGCCAGCGCGACGCCGACGCCGATGGTGACGAGCGGCGTGACCAGGATGTCGACTTTGGTCTCCTTGGAGACCAGTTTGCCGAACTCCGACGCGAGGATGGCGATGACCAGGACGGCCAGAGGGCCGCCGGCACCGCCGAGCGCGTTGGCGGCAAAACCGACGACGATCAGCGAGAACAGGACGAGCGGCGGAGACTTCAGCGCGTAGCCGATGGCGGCCGCCATGGCGGGGCCGGCCATCGCCGTGCACAGAGAGGCCACGCTGTATTCGGTCGCACCGACCGTGGCGATGGTCTTCACGAGGAAGTCGAGCGCATGGAACTGGGTCCCCAGCGTGGAGAGGATGGTCCCCACGAGGAGCGTACAGAAGAGTCCCTGTGCCATGGCACCGAGCGCGTCGATGCCATAGCGTCTCAGAGAGATCTCAATATCTTTTTTCTGGAGAAATGCCTTGACCTTTCCGGTCGACATCTGTTTTTCTTCAGCCATAGTTTTCTCAGCCTATCTTTTCAAAGTCGGCGACACCATGTTTGCACAGCGGGCAGATGAAGTCATCAGGCAGTTCATCGCCTTCATAGATATAGCCGCAGACGACGCAGACCCAGCCCTGTTTGCCTTCGGTGTCCGGAGCCGGTTTGATGTGCTTCTGATAGTAGGTGTAAGTGGCGGTCTCTTCGTTGCCGAGGACACGGGCCTCTTCGACGGTGCAGATGAACATGCCGTGGGTGTCAAGGTCGACATACTGCTCGACTTTCAGGGACATGACCGCGTTGATGTACATCGGAAGGAAGATGAGGCCGTTGTCGGTACGGGGCAGCTCGCCCATGCCGGCGAACTTGTCGACATCGCGTCCGGACTGGAAGCCGTACTGCTTGAAGATGCTGAACGGGGTCTCGACCGTCAGGCAGTTGACGTTCATGATGCCGGTGTTCTTGACGATCTCGTGAGAGTAGTTCTTCTTGTTGATGCAGACCGCGATGCGGTTCGGGTCGTCGGTGACCTGGGTGACCGTGTTGACGATGACGCCGTTGTCCTTCTTGCCGTCGTTGGAGGTGACGACATAGAGGCCGTAGCCGATCTTGAACAGAGCGGTGAGATCGTTCTTGGTGGCCATCTCTTCGTGGCGCTCCTGATAGTCCATGGTCAGTTCTTCGACCAGGCCGTCCATCTGCGCCTCGTTCTCCTCGTTCATGGAGGAGAGGATCTTGACGGTGTTCTTGCACCAGACGATGTCCTTGCAGCCTTCGAGCATCTTCTTCATGGTCTTCGCGGCGAGCGGAGCCCAGGAGCCGTTCTCGATGAGACCGATGTGCTTCTTCTGGAAGTTGCGCTCGGTCAGGTGGTCGATGAACGTCTTCATGAACGGGAAGATGTCCGCGTTGTAGGTGGTGGTGGCGAGGACGATCTTGCCATAGCGGAACGCGTCTTCGACACACTCAGCCATGTCTTCACGTGCGAGGTCGTTGACGACGACTTTCGGGCAGCCCTTCGCCTCGAGCTTCTTCGCGAGTTTCTCGACCGCGGTCTTGGTGTGGCCGTAGACGGAAGTGTAGAAGATGGCGACGCCTTCGGTCTCGACCTCATAGGAGGACCAGATGTCGTAGAGGTTGATATAGTAGCTGAGGTCGCCCTTCAGGACGGGACCATGCAGGGAACAGATGGTCTCGATCTCGAGGCCGGCAGCCTTCTTCAGGACGTTCTGGACCTGCTGGCCGTACTTGCCGACGATGCCGATGTAGTACCGTCTCGCCTCGCATGCCCAGTCTTCCTCGACGTCGTTGGCGCCGAACTTGCCGAAACCGTCTGCAGCGAAGAGGACTTTGTCATAGGCGTCGTAAGTCATCATGACTTCCGGCCAGTGGACCATCGGAGCCGCGACGAACGCGAGTTCATGCTTGCCGAGGTTCAGGGTGTCGCCCTCTTTGATCTCGAGCTTTTTCTCTTCGGGGATCTCCTTCTCCTCATGGAAGTTGTGGAGCATGGTGAAGGCCTTGGCAGAGGCCACGATGGTGACATCGGGATAGGTGCTCAGGAACGCCATGATGGAACCGGAGTGGTCGCATTCCATATGCTGGATGATGAGATAATCCGGTTTCCGGGCGCCGAACACCTTGGCGAGGTTGTCGAGCCACTCTTTCGTAAAGTGTTTATCGACCGTGTCCATAACGGCGATCTTGTCGTCCATGATGACATAGGAGTTGTAAGCCATGCCGTTCGGGACGACATACTGACCTTCGAACAGGTCGATTTCATGGTCGTTGACGCCAACATATTTGATGTCGGCAGAGACAGTCATAGTGCGATCTTCCATAATGCTTGTTACCTTTCTATTTGCAAAAATTATACTATTTATCTTAACGACACTCAGCCGTTAATGACTTTATTGACTGCGTCGAGCAGCTGCGCGTTTTCCGGCAGGACCGCGGCACCGTAGTGCTGTCCGGCGAACCGGTCGGGCAGGATCTTCGTCGAGGCGTCGTCGTACCCGTTCAGGATGCTGACGTCGACCGCGATGACATCGATGTCACCCTTCTTGAGCGCCTTGTACAGGCCTTCATACGAAGAGTAGGACACGAACTGCGGGCTCACCTTCAGCTGGTTCGCTGTGGCGATGTAGTTCGTCATGTCGTTGCGGGTCGTAGAATTCTTCGCGACACCGACGATCTTTCCGTCGAGGTCCGCCAGGGACTTGATGTTCGTCGTGCCCAGCGAGTCGAGGTCTTCCGGCGTGTACCGGACCATGAGGCCGATGTAGCTCGTGTAGTAGCTGTCGGACAGCGCGAACTTCTTCGCGCGTTCCTTCGTCTTGGTGTACGTCGCCAGCATGAGGTCGATGTCGCCGTTTGCCAGTTTCTCTTCGCGGTCCGCGACCGTGACGCCGACAAGTTCGACCTTGTCGCCGAGTTCACTGCGGGTCACGCCGAAGATTTCACAGCCGACATTGTAGGCGAGTTCGACTTCGAGACCGGACCACTCCCCTGTCTCCTTGTCGTAGTAGGAGAGTTCGGGAACGTCGGTCTTGACGCCGACGACGAGTTTGCCTTTGTCGCGGATCTCGTCGAGATAGTTCTCGTTGATCTTGACAGGGTTCGTCGTGGTCTCTTCGGTCGGAGCCTTTGGCTTGCAGCCGGAGAAGACGGCGAGGCACATCGCCAAAAGAAGGAGAACGGCAAAAAGGTGTTTACAGGGTGAGTTCCGGAACATTCTCTTTCACCTCCGTAGAGTTGAACACGTTCTTGTCGAGAGACTTGTTCTGGTGAGCGACGATGGTGGTGACCACCGCGTCGCCGGTGATGTTGACGGCGGTCCGCATCATGTCGAGGATACGGTCAACGCCCATGATGAGGGCAATGGCTTCGACAGGGATGCCGACGGATGCGAAGACCATGGACAGGGTGACGAGACCGACGGACGGGATACCGGCGGTACCGATGGACGCGAGTGTTGCGGTCGCAATGACGGTCAGATAGCCGGAGAGGCCGAGGTCGATGCCGTAGGCCTGTGCCGCGAAGACGACGGCGACGCCCTGCATGATGGAGGTGCCGTCCATGTTGACGGTGGCACCGAGCGGGATCGTGAAGGAGGAGACTCTCCGGTCGACACCGATCTTATCTTCGAGGGTCTCGATGTTGAGCGGGATGGTCGCGTTGGACGTGGAGGTCGAGAACGCGAACGCGATGACCGGGAAGAACTTCTTCAGGAAACGCAACGGATTGAGTCTGGTGAAGATGAGCAGGAGCAGCATGTAGACGATGAGCAGCTGAACGGCCAGACCGGTGGTGACGGAGCCCATGTACTTGAGCAGCGGCACGAAGGCGTCGAAGCCCAGGTTCGCGAAGGTGCGGGCGATCATGCAGAAGACGCCGATGGGAGCGAACCGCATGACGAGGTTCGTCATCTCCATCATGAGGTCGTTGGCCTGCGTCAGGAAGTTGGCGATGACCGAGCCGCGCTCTCTCATCTTGGCGAGCAGGATGCCCACAAGAAGCGCGAACAGGATGACCTGGAGCATGGTGCCCTGCGCCAGTGAGGCGAACGGGTTCTCCGGGATGATGTTGAGGATGGTGTCGACGGCCGAGGTGCTCTCTGCGACCGTGACTTCACTGCCGGCGATGGACGACATGTCGAGTCCGATGCCGGGGCGGATGAGGAGCGCGACGCTGATGGCCACGGTGACGGCCAGCGCGGTCGTGCAGAGGTAGAACACGATGGTCTTTCCGCCGACTTTTCCGAGGGTCTTGGTGTCTCCGATGGAGGAGGAACCGGTGACCAGGGAGCAGAAGACGAGCGGGACGACCAGCATCTTCATGAGACGGATGAATCCCTGGCCGATGACATAGAAGATGCCTTCGACGAAGATGGTGTCGCGGACATAGCTGCTCGGGATGAGCAGGTTGAAGATGATACCGACGATGAGACCGCCGATGAGGCCGATGAAGATCTGAGACGTGAGGCCCATTTTTTTACGGGGCTTTTTCTCCTTCGGCGCGTTCATTACTTTTTCTTCCGCCATACGTTACGCCTCCTTATGTCTGGCAATATAGGCATCGAAATCGTCTGTCCAGTGGGGCATTTCGTAGATGCCGGTCATTTTCATCATAAGGTTCTCGAGCAGGGTGGACATGGCCTTGTCGGCGGCGAACACTCCTTCTGCGAGACGCTCATCGTAGCCGTATGCCTTGAGGATGGCCTGCGCGAAGGAACGGCGGGAACAGGAGCCTTCACAGGATGCGTGGTAGATGCCGTACTCGGAGTGGTCGATCATCAGCTCGACGAACTTTGCGAGGGTCAGCGCGCTGGTGGGCGTCGAGATGACGTCCATCGGCACTTCGAAGGACTCGCCCTTCTTGGCGTGGTCGAGGACCTTGGTCATGAAGTCCTCTTTCCCGGTGCCGTAGACCCAGGAACTGCGGATGATGAGGTGTTTCGGATTCAGTTCCCGAACGAACATCTCGCCGGCCAGTTTGGACTTGCCGTAGACGTTCTTCGGAGTCGGGATGTCGAACTCGGTGAGCCGGATGCCGGTCTTCCCCTCGAAGACGTCATCGGTCGACATCTGGATGATCTTCGCGTTGACGCGCTGAGTGGCCATGGCGAGGTTGCGGGCGCCCAGGGTGTTGATCTTGAACGCTTCGACCATATTCTTCTCACACTCGTCCATGTCAGACATACTGGCACAGTTGATGACCACGGTCGGATGGTAGACATCCATGGCGGCATCGACGGCGGCCAGGTCCGTGATGTCTACTTCAGCCTTGTCGGTCCCGATGACTTTGTTGTCGATGTCCTGGCTGAGCAGCTGGACGAGCGCGCTGCCGAGACGACCTTCCGCACCGGTGACCCAGATCGTATTTCTGGTCATAAGTTTCACTCCTGTCTAGCTTGAAATGTCCCAGAAAAATGGGCATAATATCAGATTCATTTTAACATATAAAAGGAGCCCGCTACAATCGGCAGACTCCATAAGGTTTCTATTATTTTTTTGACACCTGCAAAAGGTCCTGCGGTCCCCCGCTTCCGCTTACCAGCCGGCAAGCTCTCCCTTCTGCATCGCCGCGATGATCTTGTTCGAAAGGCCGGGGTACATCGCCTCGAGGTCCCGGACGATGCTGTCCACGTTGGCACGCTCCGTTTTGTGGTCGATCGGGCAGACGTTCTTGACGACGGGGAGCTGTTGGCGATTTACCGCATTCAGGATCTCCTGCTCCGGGGCGAATACCAGCGGTCTGATCATGGTGAGGTCCTTGCGGGACAGGTACGTGACCGGCTTGAAGCAGTCGAGGGTCCCAAGGTCGAGTAGATTCATGAAGAACGTGTTGACCGCGTCGTCCCGGTGGTGTCCGAGGGCGAGCTTGTTGCACCCGAGTTCCTTGGCGAGCGTGTGAAGACGGCCCCGTCGCAGGTTCGCGCAGAGGCTGCACGGGTTCTTCTCGTCCCGGGTATCGAAGACCACGTGGCCGATGTTCGTGCGGTCGACGATGTACTCGACGTCGAGCTCTTTGCACATGTCGACGATGGGCGTATAGTCCATTTCGGCGCCGTCGAAGCCCGGGTCGAGCGTGATGCCGACGACCTCGAACTGCTTCGGGTAGTACCGGCGCATCTGCGCGAGACAGTAGAGGAGCGCGACAGAATCCTTTCCGCCGGAAACGCCGACCGCGATCTTGTCGCCGTCTTCGATCATCCCGTACCGGTCCATGGCGCTTCGCATGTACCCCTGGATCTTCTGCATGCTCTCCCCTCCTTCTTCTGCGTTCTGACAGAGCGAACTCTCCGGTGAACTCTCACCGGTTTCATGTTCCGATTTCCAATTATAAACAAAGACTCCCGTTTTCACAAGAAAGCACCCTTTGAAACCCAACTTTCTCTTGCAATTGACCTTCGTTTACGGTAAAGTATTACGTGTTCTTGGTTGATTAGCTCAGCTGGTTAGAGCGCCCGCCTCACATGCGGGAGGTCGAGGGTTCGAGTCCCCCATCGACCACCATCAACAAAACGCCAAAGGCATTCGCCTCTGGCGTTTTTTGTCGCCCTTCGGGCGTGGGTGCCACAGTTCTGCGTGAAAGTAAAGAGTGCTCCGCCGGCCGCTGGCCACCTCCGCCCCGCTTCGCGGCTGGCAACGTACGTTTCCTTTGCGGTTCTCGGCTCCTTGCCAGCTCTTGACTTCCCCTCTGCCCTGCGGCGTGGGGCAAACAACAGGCCAAAGGACAAGTCTGCCCTTCGGCCTGCCCCGGAGAAGCATTCAGCCGGAGCGAGGAGGCGCCGCAGGTCCCGGACCAAGGGGCTCTTTGCCCCGACTCCATG
>JAFRHS010000053.1 GCA_017433225.1 Clostridia bacterium | reverse complement strand
TAGGCTATTGCCTCGCCGTGAAAAAATGACTTACTCACTGAGGAGGATATTGGACATGAATGAATATATCGCCTATTGTGGTCTGGATTGTGAGACGTGTGAGGCACGTCTTGCAACCGTGAACAATGATGATGCGCTGCGCCAGAGAGTCGCTGAGGAGTGGTCTGAACTGAACGGTGTGGAGATTACGGCTGAGATGATCAATTGCCTCGGCTGCCGGATCGACGGGGTCAAGACGCCCTACTGCGAATCGCTCTGTCCGATCCGTCAGTGTGCCATGGGGAAAGGCCTGGAGACCTGCGGCGGCTGCGGGGAAATGGAGCGCTGTGAGAAGCTAGGCGCGATCACCGGGAACAACGCAGACGCTTTGAAACGCCTGAAAACAGGTATTTGAACAGAAGGAAGGACCAGATGGAGTATCATAAAACCATTACCCTGAAGGACGGCAGAGCATGCACGCTGCGAAACGGAACGGCGGAGGACGGGCAGGCGCTGCTCAATATCTTCAACGTCACCCATGCACAGACGGATTTTCTACTCACATATCCGGAGGAGCACAGCTATACCGCTGAGGACGAAGCGGAGCTGCTGCGGAGAAAGACAGACAGTGCCGATGAAATCGAACTTCTTGCGGAGGTCGACGGATGCGTCGTGGGCTCGGCCGGGATCGGCTGTGTCGGCAGAAAAGAAAAACTCCGACACCGGGCAGAATTCGGTATCGGAGTCGATCAGGCGTATTGGGGGCTGGGCATCGGTCGGGCTTTGACGGAGGCGTGCATCGCGTGTGCCAAAATGGCCGGTTATACCCAGCTGGAACTGGAGGTCGTGGCGGAGAACGGTGCTGCCCTTTCGCTTTACAAAAGTGTGGGATTCGAAGAGTATGGCCGAAACCTCAAAGGCTTTCGCTCCAGGACGGGCGGCTGGCAGGAACTGGTGTTGATGCGTCTGGAACTGGACGCCATGTCTCGTGAGGACCTCTCTTAAGGCTTGAAGTTCGGGCCGAGGAAGACCGGGATGCGGTCCCGGTACATGCGGCCGGAGTAGTTTTCGGAAGGCACGTCGTGAAATTCTTTGGGCGATGTACCCTCCAGGCTTCCGGCGGGCAGCAGATTCCGGTACAGGGGGTCTGCATAGATGACGTCCGCTTCCGCGAGCGCCGCCTTGATGACCGGCTCGCGCCAGCTCTGCAGGTCCGTGGCTCGGAGACACCCGCAGGGGTCTTCGAGGGGGCAGAGGACCCGGATGCCCGAGGCGGGATCGTCCTGTTCCAGGACCCACCGCAGGCTTGCGGCGTACACCGGCTCCCCGATGATGAGGGCCTTTCGCGTACTTTCGTCAGAAGTGTCGATCGAGGGGACACCTTCCTCGTTTGCGTTCCACAGGTACTTGCTTTCCCCGGTCAGCGCAGCTTCCTTCAAAAGGTCGGCGATCCGGCCGCAGGCGGCGTCGCCCATCGGGAGCCCGACTACGTATGGCGTGCCAAAGCGTTCCTGAAGCACTTTGGCGGCATCGAGGGCGGTGGAGGACAGCACAAGGTTGACGTCCGCTTCCGCGGAGCGGGCGATGGCCTCCAGAGATGTGTTCATCGCCCAGGAGGACACCACATCGAAGTGGTTGTCAGCGCACCAGTCGAGGAGCGCCTCCACGTTCCCGACGACCGAGAAGTCGAGGGGCGTCAGTCCAAGCAAATTCACTTTCAGAGAAGCGTCAGAGGTCTGGCGCTTTTGTTTTTCGATGATCGCGTCCGACTTCGCGTCGAAATAACAGCGGCCGGCTTCGCAGTCGATGGCGAGGTCCTCCGGTGTCTCCGAAACAGGCTCCTCCACTAACCGTTCCGCCAGCGCGCGGAACGCCTGCCGCATGCCGGCCTGGTAAGTGTGCATGCCGGACGTGTCGAAGTGCAGGGTCGGGATGCCGGACCGCTTCTCGATGACCCGGGCCACACCCTTGAAGTCCGTGCCGGTCATGGCCGCGATGGGCGAACCGAACACCGCAATGAACTTCGGGTCGGTCTCTTTCGCCGCTTCGACGACATCGGAGATGTACTTCTCATCGTTGCCCAGAATGGCATCGTACTCCCGCAGCCCCGAGATGAAGATGAGGCTGTCGGAGCCGTACCACCGGGGCTCGTCGTGGGTCGCGTAGGTGGAGTTGCACCCGGACGCGTCGTGCATGACAAGGAGCCCGCCGAGTTCGTAGAGCGCAGAGCACACACCGCTGAGGTCAGACGAGTAGTTGACCGCATAGAGAGAGGCCTGGTCGGCCTCTTTGGGGCGATCTACGGATGGTTTTTCCGGCGTTTCGTCACAGGAACAACCAGCAGAGCCCTTTTTCGCGCGGGCCAGCCCTTCAGCGACGACCGCCGTCGAGCCGATGGCTTTCTCGGACAAAACGGCTTCGGTATCTTTCCGGTTTTCCGCCGCGTCCCGCATCAGAGCGCAGAGTTTCGTGACTCCGCGGAACCCGAGGAGACCGGACTGGTAGATGAGGTTCACAAAATGGCCTGTGTTGCTGTAATAAGCGGCTTTCTGCCCGATGGCGAGGAACTTGCCGTCTTCGCCCGAACCGTCTCCAAAGGGCATCTGACGCATTCTCCAGTCGATCATCGGAAGCGTCGTCGCCTCATGCCCGTGCTCCGCGGCGAGGGTCTCCCACTGCGCCTTCGCATCCTCATCGAGAGGACCGCAGGCGTCCGCGTACACACAGGTGACCGTGAAACCGTGGGACTCCAGCAGAGCCGCCAGTCCGAAGGGCCGGGGCGTGGCCGCGGCATCGATCGTAATATTCCAGCCGGACAGTTTCGCGGCGGTCTCCGCCAGCGCCTGTTCGGCTTCTTTTTTGTAAGAGTCTAAGAGCCCTTCCCGGACAATGGGCGTCAGCCCGACGCGTTCACCGGCCCCGGAGGCATTGATCGCCGTCGCGACCTTCTCCAGCACAGCCCGTTCCGTCCGGTCGATCTCCGTGAAGTCCCAGCAGTACGGCACTTCCAGGAACGGAGTCCCGAGCCGCTTCTTCAGGTCTTCACAGGCAGTCCTCCCGAAGGGGTGGGTGTAAATGTTCAAAGAGGCGTCCGCCATCTGCTGGTACTCGTCGTACGTCTTCACCCGGGGCAGGTCGTTGACCCGGTACCCTGCGAAGCCGAGCAGTTCCAGCAGCTCCGAAGACGGGTCGATCGCGAAGTAATTCCCGATGACGTTGATCGCCTTGAACGGCGCTTCCGGAGCATGGCGGTGTACATCGCCCACCGGCAGCAGGCCCTTGTACAGAGCCCGGTTGGTGGCGGCCTCGTAGTGGGTCTGGGTCGTGCGCATGGTGCAGTTCATGTTGCCCTCGACGAAGAGGACGTCCGGGAAGCGCTCTTCGAGTTTGCGGAAGATGAGCGCCATGTTCGTGTCCATGAACTGGTGCATGCAGGAGTTGAAGACGAAGCAGATCGGCGGGTACTTCCCGTCCCGCTCATACCGCTGCCGGAGCAGGTCGGACACGCCCTCGATGAAGAGGGGCTCCATGCGGGAGCGGATCCAGTCCTCCTCCTCGACGACGACCAGCGAGAACCGGGTGCCGAGGCCGCCGAACTCCGCGGCGGACAGGGAGACGCCCCGCAGACAGCTCTCCGGGCAGACGTAGACCTCCACACTCTCCGGTACGAGCAGAGGAGTATGGGCGATGGTCCACGTCCCGCGAGCGGGCGGGGTGTATTCGAGGCCGGGCTTGTACGGCCAGTTGGCAGCAAGTTTGGTGGTCATAGTCATTCCTCGTTGGCGGTCAGCAGATGCGGGGCAGCAGTTCTCCGCCGGGCAGCGGCAGGATGGTCTTCGTTCCGATGGAGGTCTTCATGACGACTTTGCCGGGGTTCGACTCCGTCACCCGGCCGATGACGGCGGCCTTTTCTCCATAGGGCGATGTACGGAGCGCCTTCACGAGGTCCTCAGCATATTCAGACGGCGCTACTATGACGAGGCGCCCCTCGCAGGCGAGGTACAGGGGGTTCAGGCCGAGCATGTCGCAGACGCCCTGAACGGTCTCGTCGACTGGGATATCTTTGTCGTTCAGCTCGATGCCCACGCCGGCCTGGTCGGCGATCTCGTAGAGGACCGTGCCGACGCCGCCGCGCGTGGCGTCCCGGACGACGTGCAGGTCATGGGTGACGCCCATGAGCGCGTCGACCGCGGAGGACAGGGGGGCGCAGTCGGAGGTGACGTCCGCTTTGATCTTGAATTCGTTGCGCTCGAGCAGGATCGTGCAGCCGTGGCGGCCGACGTCGCCCGAGACGATGATGCAGTCACCGGGCTTCGCGCAGGCACCGCCGACGTTCACGTCATCCGGGATGACTCCGATGCCGGTGGTCGTGATGAACACGCCGTCGACCTGGCCCTTGCCGGCCACCTTGGTGTCACCGGCGACGATTTTCACGCCGACCTCCTTGCAGGTCTTCGCCATGGCTTCGACGATGCGCTCGAGCCGCGCGGTCTCGAAGCCTTCCTCGATGACGAACCCGCAGGTGAGGTACAGGGGCTTCGCGCCCATGCAGGCGATGTCGTTGACCGTCCCGCAGATGGACAGCTTGCCGATGTTCCCGCCGGGGAACTCCGCCGGGGAGACGATGAACCCGTCGGTGGACATGGAAAGTCTGCCCTCGGGGCGCGGCAGGACGGCGGCGTCGTCCGCGGTCAGAAGGTCGTTGTCGAAATACTTTTTGAACAGGCTCGCGATGAGTTCGTTGGTTTGACGGCCGCCGGACCCGTGAGCCAGAGTGATGGTCTCGTTCATAGTTGTTCTCCTCCATACATGTAGAACGCGGAACACGCGCCTTCATCGGACACCATGCAGGCGCCGACCGGGTGCTCCGGGACGCAGGCTTTGCCAAAGCAAGGGCACTGGTCCGGGCGGATCTTGCCCTGCAGGACCTCGCCGCAGCGGCAGGCCGGGTTCGCGCGCCCCTCCATGTTCGGGATGCCGAACTTGAGGCGGGCATCGAAGGCCGCGTACTCGTCGCGGAGTTTCAGGCCGGACTGCGGGATGACCCCGAGACCGCGCCATTCGGTGTCGACGGGCTCCATCGTGTCGGCGATGAGCTCCCGTCCCTCCGGACTGCCCTCCGCCGTGACGACGCGGGGGTACGCGTTCGCGCAGAACGGTTCGCCCTTTTGCAGGCCTTTGATGATGACGGCCAGCGCGGTCAGGATCTCCGGTCCGGTGAACCCGCAGACGACGCCGGACATGCCGTGCCCGTCCCGCAGGCGCTCATAGACGCCCATGCCGGTGAGGATGGAGACGTGGCCGGGGTACAGGAACGCGTCCGCCGAACCTTTGAGGGCGAGGTACGCGTTGTCCATCGTCTTGTTGGCGGTGAGCAGGGAGAAGTTGGAAAGGCCCTTCTCCTTCGCCTTGCGGACCGCGACACAGGAGGCCGGCGTCGTGGTCTCGAACCCGACGGCGAGGAACACGACCTGCTCGCCCGGATGCGCTTCCGCGTAGTCGACGGCGTCGATGGGCGAGTAGACCATGTCGACCTTCGCTCCCCTGGCGCGGGCGCCGGCGAGGGACATCTCCGTGCCCGGGACCTTGATGAGGTCGCCGAAGGTGCAGAGTGTACAGCCTTTCTCCAGCGCGAGCCAGACCGCCTCGTCGATGTACCCCACCGGGGTGACACACACGGGACAGCCGGGCCCGGAGATGAGCCGGATGTTTTCCGGGAGCAGGTTGCGGATGCCGAGCCGGAAGATGTCGTGGGTATGCGTGCCGCAGACCTCCATGATGCGGATCGGCGGCCCGTCATAGTTCTGTATGATCTCCGCCGCCTTCTCGGCCGCGGATTTTTTGACGTCACTCATGAGAGCAGGTCCTCCAGTTCGTCCATGATGTCTTCGGCCTGCGTCTCGTCATCGCCGGTGATCTTCGCGATGGCCATGCCCGCATGGACCATGACATAGTCGCCGGGCGCCAAGTCCGCGATCATCTCGGAAGAGACCTCGCGCTCCGCGCCTCCGGCATTGATGACGGCCACACCGTCATGAGTATCCATTACTTTCGCAGGTAATCCTACACACATATGTATACCTCCTAAGATTTGTGGAACATCCCGTAGAGTGCCTGACCGAGGGCGATGCCTCCGTCGTTGGGGGCGCTCAGGGAATGGGTGAGTACGGTAAAGTCGTTATCTTCGAGTTTCTGAACGACCAGATCCGTGAGGAGCAGGTTCTGGAAAACTCCACCTGACAGCGCCACAACATTTCTGCCGCTCTGTTCTCGGCAGCGGAGACATCCGTCGAGGATCAGGTCCGCGAAGAACAGGTGGAACTCATAAGCGAGTTTGTCGGGCGATCCACCGTCCAGGCTTCGCAGCGCCAGGTCCAGAAGGAACGGAGCGACCGGAAGGTGGAACGGTTTGCCGGGCGCCGGTTCCTCGCCGGGGAAGAACGCTGGTCCGTCGAGCGGGGTCCCGTCCGGGAACCGCTTCGCGTACCGCTCCGCCGCGAACTCGAGGACCATCGAGGCTTCCCCTTCACAGGTCGACTCCCGGCGGAAGCCGAGGATGGCGGAGGCGGCGTCAAAGACGCGGCCCGCCGACGTCGACGGCACGCAGTTGATGTTGCCTTCGATCTGCGCCTCGAGGAACGAGAGCTGTGTCTGATCACAGAGCTGCAGACTCATGACCAGGTCGGAGAGCTCCGGAGCGGGCGGCCCGTCCGGGGTCTCCGCTTCTGCCGCCAGCGCCTGTTTCAACAGACTCACCGCAATGCGCCATCCCTCTTTGGACGACGCATCGCCGCCGGCCTGCGGAAACACTTCGAGGCTGCCGGCCCGTTCGAATCCATGGACGTCGCAGAGCAGGAACTCGCCGCCCCAGATCGAGGCGTCGTCCCCGTAGCCGGTGCCGTCGAAGGATACGCCGATGACGGGTTCGAGGTGGTCGTTCTCCGCCATGCAGCTCAGCGTGTGGGCGTAGTGGTGCTGGATCTCGAGCACCGGGACTCCCATCTCTTCGCCAAGCTCCTTCGCCACTTCGGAGGAGTGGTACAGGGGGTGCTTGTCACAGACGATGACGTCGGGCTCCACTTCCAGCAGATCGCCCATCCGGTGCACGGCTTCCTTCAGCGCTTCGACCGACCGGAGGTCTGCCATATCCCCGATGTAGGGGCTCGGGTAGAAGAGCTTGTCTTTGGCGATGCAGAACGTGTTTTTGAGTTCGCCGCCGATTCCCAGAGAGGTCGAGGGTTCGGCTTTGTCGAAACCACGTCCGGCAGGCGTTCGATCACTTCCAACAACGAACGGCAGCGGCGCGTAGCCGCGGGAGCGGCGGATCATGTATGGTCTGCCCGCGTGCCAGGAGACGACGGAGTCGTCGGCACGGAGGCGGATCTTCCGGTCGTGGGACAGGATGAGGTCGCAGAGCGGCGCCAGGACCTCGAGGGCCTCCTCGTCCGTCCGGCAGATGGGCGCGCCCCGGGGGTTGCCGCTCGTCATGACGAGGCAGTCCGGGAAGGGCCGGTCATCCGGGTCTTCGGGGTGGCGGAACAGCAGATACTGCACCGGGTTGTAGGGCAGCATGACGCCCACGTTCGGGTTGTCGGGGGCGATGGACGGACACAGCTTCGTATCGTCTCCCGTGTTCTTCTCAAAGAGCAGGATCGGCTTCTGCGGCCCGGTCAGGAGTTCCTCCTGGCCGTCGAGGACGACGCATTCCCGCTTCACGACGTCGAGGTCTTTCAGCATGACCGCGAAGGGCTTGAACGGCCGGTCCTTGAGTTCCCGCAGCCGGGCGACGGCCGCTTCGTTCGTGGCGTCGCAGCACAGGTGGAACCCGCCGATGCCCTTGATGGCGACGATGCCGCCGTCCCGGATGACGCTCCTTGTCTTGAACAGGGCGCCGTTGCGGCGAAGTGTCTCGCCGTCCCGGTCGTACGCGAGGTACAGCTCCGGTCCGCAGTCGTTGCAACAGACGGGCTGGGCGTGGTACCGCCGGGTCTTCGGGCTCGTGTACTCCGCCTCACAGTCCGGGCACATCGGGAACTCCGCCATGGAGGTCCGCACCCGGTCGTAGGGCATGGAGTCTAAGATGGTCAGCCGCGGTCCGCAGGCCGTACAGTTGATGAACGGGTGCAGGTACCGCCGGTCCGAGGGGTCGAACAGTTCCTGCTCGCACTTCGGGCACGTCGCGATGTCCGGGGACACGAAGATGTCGCCCTGCACCTTTTCGCTCTGGATGATCCGGAACGGTTTGTCGGTCAGGGCTTCGGCCCCTTCCGACGTGTCGACGGCCGCGCCGTCGGCGAACTGTGTTTTTATGATCTGATCGAACTCCGCGGAGTCGATCTCCGTTGTTTCCACTTTCAAAATGCTGGAGCGCTCAGGGGCGTCGCCGGTCAATCGCCGCTCGAATTCGGAGACCTGCGTCTCCGTGCCGCCGACGAAGATCTCGACGTACGGGCCCTTGTTGCATACGCTCCCGCGGACGCCGCTCTGTTCGGCGATCAGCGCCACGAACGGCCGGAAGCCGACACCCTGAACGATGCCGAAGAGATGCAGTTTATGACAAACGCGGTTCATGATGTCAGCTCCTTTCATAAGGATTTGCTTTGGCTTGGGGGAAAGGCGAGGGAGCGGAACGCACTGCTCGCCGCGCGGTTCGGGATGGCAAGTGGATCGGCGGCCTCTTTCGACGGAACCCATCGAAAGACCAAGCCAATCACCCTAACAAAGCTGCTTCTTCCCGCGCCTCGTGCGCTTCGCCGCTGACGGAGTACTGCGGCAGGGGGAGGAACAGGCCCTTCCACCATTTGAGCGCCATCTGATACATCGGGTCGCCAAGGATGACGTTGAAGTGCCCGTTCTTGACGAAGTCGAGGAACTCGTCTTCGCCGGTGAACTTCCGGTCCTGAGGCTCCGCCAGTTCCGGGTCGAGCTCGAAAAACGTGCCGACCGTCGTCTGGAAGGGGAGGATCTCGCGGAACTGGTTGCCGACCATCTGCTGGTGAAGGACCAGGACGTTTGCCTCGCTCGGCAGCATGATGTCGGTGATGGCGCGGAAGATGCCGCCAAGGACCTCGTTCCCGATCCGGTATTCCGCCTCAAAGGGGATGCCGTAGTGTTTCTCGAGATACCGGGCAGCCTTCAGTCCGGAGGGGCTGATGACCACGTGCCGGTCCGCCGTGAAGAGGGTCAGAAGGTCAAAGAGTCCTCCGTCCATGCCGAAGGTCTTGACGCTGGCGCCGGTGTATACTTCCGCGATCCGCGCTCTCTGCCGCTCCGCGCCGTCGAGTCCGAGCAGGTCCAGCGGCGTGGCGCCGAGGACACCGACCGTGTGGACTTCGAACCAGTCCCGCTCGGGCGGCTCGTCCCGCAGCTTTTTGCAGAATTCGGAGGGCTTCGGGAGGCCTTCCGCTTCGAAGACGGAATCGAACGTCCCGTCCTCCAGCGCTTTGATGAGGGTCATGTAGGTGAGTTCCGCGCCCTTGTCGTAGTACTCCATGCCATACGTCTCGATGGCCAGGGTCGGGAGGCCGAACTTCTTCTCGCACATGCGGGCGAGGGCTTTGAGGTCGGTGCCCACGACCGCCGGGACCGGGGTCCCGATGAGGGCGATGAAGTTCGCGTTCCCGACCGCCTCCACGGCGCCGCCGACTTTGTCGATGGTCCGTTCATCGCGGCCGAGGATGGCGTCCAGGTCCCGAATGCCTGCCGAGTATACGGCACTCTGCTTGTGGCCCCACCGCGGCTCGTCGAAGCCGCAGATGTTGCCCGCGCAGCCGCCGGCGTCCAGGATGACGATGATGCCGCCGAGCTCATAGAGCACGGCCACGGCGCCGGACTGGTCGGGGGAAAAGGGGCTTAAGTATCGGTAAAGGCCTTTCATGAAAGTACCTCCTCACATTCACTCAGCAGGCCCTCCACGGCGGTGTAGCCGAAGGGCTGCTTTTCGGAGTTCCAGAGCACGTGTTTCGCGTGGGGGCAGTAGACCGCGGCGTCCTTGCCGATGGTCAGGTCAACGTCCTCCTCTTCATAGTGCACCATGGAGGGCGAGATGCCGGTGTACACGCGGGTCTCGGGGCTCACTTCCGCGAGCTGTTTCAGGAACGGGAAGTCGTACTCCGTGAGGTTCGAGAAGATACTCGGGACACGGAGGCCCATGCGGCACAGGAAGGTCGCGAGTTCGTAGGGGTTCGCGTTGCACATCTCGCCGATGGCGACGCTCGTGCCCGCGTACCGTTCCGCGAAGGCATCCCGTTTGGCGATGCACCGCTCGTACATCGCCTCATCGTCCAGGGTCACGCCGACGGCGGACCCGAAGAGGCGGTACTGGTTGTGGATACGGTCCGGGTCGTAGAGCCGGTGCAGTTCAAGGAAAGGCATGCCGAGCCGCTTTTGCAGCGTGCCGGCGGCATACACGGACTCCGGGTGGAGCACGATGTTGAAGTTCGCTTTGCCCATCTCGTAGTAGTCGTCGAGGGTCTTCATGGCGGAGATCTGGTTGACGGTCCGGATGCCCGCGCCCTTCAGCAGGGACAGGAGGTCCGAGTCAGGGTCCAGTTCCGAGAAGAAGCCGAGCAGGTTGACGGCGCGCGGGTCGACCGACGGCCGTTCGAGCAGGGAATAGAGCGTCTCGCGGATGGCCACCATCGGAGGCTTTTTCCCTTCGCGCTCGATGGCGTACATGTAGCTCGGGACGACGAGGACGTCGTTCTCCTCTTCGGCCTTCCGGCAGATGCGGGGCAGGTCCGTGCCGAGGAGCGCATCGACGCAGGTGATGCAGATGACGATGGCCTTCGGCTTCGGGTCCGCGACCTCCATGATCTCACGGATGGCTTCGGGGATGCGGTTCAGATGCCGCCCGGTGACGAGGTCCGTCTCGGTCATCGGCAGATAGAACATGCGGTCCGCGTAGCCCTCCTCGGTGCTCATGACCGTGGAGTTGCGCCCGCAGGCGTTCGGCGCGACGAGCAGCATGGCCGACTCCGGCAGCACGAGGGCGGCGCGCTTGACGCCGAATCCCACCGCGCCGGGCGAGTTGTAGAAGAGCGTCGCCGGCGAGGAATAGATGAGATGACACGCCGGGATGAACTCCTCCGGAATATGATCTGCTCCAAGAGCCACAAGCTCTTTCACAGAAATCGAAAATGGTTTCATAGTTACTCTCCAAGCAGAGTTTTTGCGAGGTCCAGGAACTTATGGCTGATCTCGAGCTCGGGGTCGCCTTCAATGACGGTCATCCCGCGGTCCTCATAAAAGTTGATGTCGTCGGAGCGGGGGATGTCCGCCAGGATCGGCAGCCCGTGCTCATCGGCGAACGCCTGCACTTTTGCCTCTTCGTCCGGCACGTTCCGGCGGTTCAGGAGGATGCCCCGCACGGTCGCATAGCTCCGGTCCTCGAAGTTCTTGACGGCGGTCGTGATGTTGTTCGCCGCGTAGAGCGCCATCTTCTCGCCGGACGTGACGATGAGGACTTCATCGGCATAGCCTTCGCGGATGGGGACGGCGAAGCCGCCGCAGACGACGTCGCCGAGGACGTCGAACAGTACGACGTCCGGTTGCTCTTTCTCGAAGAGCTCCAGGTCGTTGATGATGTTGAACGTCGTGATGATGCCGCGGCCGGCACAGCCGAGCCCCGGGGTCGGGCCGCCGGTCTCGATGCACAGGACGCCGCCGAAGCCCTTGCGGACGAGTTCGTCGTAGCCGGGTTCGGCGTCATATTCCCGCATGTAGTTCAGAGCGGGGGTCGGTACATCGCCGCCGAGCAGGTTGAAGGTGGAGTCGGCTTTGGGGTCGCAGCCGATCTGAATGACCTTTTTGCCGAGGTGCGCGAACGCCGCCGACAGGTTCGAGGTCATGGTCGACTTGCCGATGCCGCCTTTGCCGTAAACTGCGATCTTGATCATGCTTTCCTCGCTTTCTCCAGCATCGACTTGACCGAGATGCCGGGAATGCGGCCGAGGGTGCCGGTCAGGGCCGAGACTTCATCGTTCGTGCCGTCCACCACGAGGGAGATGACGGACACGCCGCGGTCCCGGTACGGGATGCCCATGCGGCCGACGATGAGTTTGCCGTGGGCGGACAGGGCCTCGTTGACTTTTTCGACGGAGTTCAGGTCCTCGACGAGGATGCCGATGAACCCGAGGCGTTTACTGGTATCACACATATGGTTTCTCACTTTCTAACAGTTGCTGGTAAGCGGGGAACGGTTCGAGTGCCCGCGCGAGTGTTCCGTTGAATTCGGCGATGGCCACCCCGTAGTTGGTCATGGGGACGCCGGCCTCTTTGGCGATCCGCAGCCGTCCCTTCATCTCCGTTTCGTTCAGCATGCAGCCGCCGCAGTGGATGATGAGACGGAAGGGGGAGAGGTCCTCCGGGAACTGCCCGCCCTGGGTGAAGTCCACCTGCGGCGGGAAGCCCATGTGGTTCTCGAGCCAGCCCGGGAGCTTGACGGTCCCGATGTCCTGGCACTGCCGGTGGTGGGTGCAGCCCTCCGAGATGAGGACCCGGTCGCCGGGCTTCAGGGACCGGATGGCGGCCGCGCCGCGGACCTGCTGTTCGAGGTCGCCCTTATACCGGGCGAAGAGGATGGAGAAGGACGTGACGGGGATGCCCGCCGGCGTGTCCTTCATGACGCTCTTGAACGCCTGGGAGTCGGTGACCACCAGTTTCGGCTTCGTCGCGTCGTTCTGCAGGAGCCGGTCGAGGAGCGGCTTCAGATCGGACGCCTGCACACAGAGCGCGTTGCAGTGGAGGTCCAGAAGCTCGCGGAGCACCTGCTGCTGGGGGAGGATGATCCGCCCCTTCGGCGCGGACGCGTCGATCGGGATGACGAGTACGACGGTGTCGCCGGGCTCGACGAGGTCTTTCAGGATGTACTTTTCCTGTTTCGTGCCGGCGAGTTTTCCAAGCGTCTCCTTCAATGCGAGGATGCCGTCTCCGGTTTTCGCCGAAACCGGCAGGACCGTGGTGCCCTTCGGCAGACGGTCGGTCGGGTAGGAGGCGGGGCCGCCGGGCAGGAGGTCGGTCTTGTTGAACGCGACTACGCACGGCGTCTTCTTCTCGGCAAAGAGGTCGAGGAGTTCCCGGTCGGCTTCCTGAAGACCGACCGTGGAGTCCGCGACGAGGACGGCGACATCCGTCTGCCGAAGCGCCTGCCGGGTCCGCTCGACGCGCATGGCGCCGAGTTCCCCTTCGTCGTCGATGCCCGGCGTGTCGATGATGACCACCGGTCCGATGGGCAGGAGCTCCATCGCCTTCAGGACCGGGTCCGTGGTGGTGCCGCGGACCTCCGAGACGAGGGCCAGCTCCTGGTTGGTGACGGCGTTCACGACACTGGATTTGCCGGCGTTGCGGATGCCGAAGAACCCGATGTGGACGCGCTCCCCGGAGGGGACATCGTTCAGGGTGTTGGTATTTCTCAGTGTGTCAGCCACGGCCGTCACCTCCTTGTGAATCTTGTCGTTTGTATTCTTTTCGGTCGCCGCGGTCCACGACCGTCCGGTAACCGAACTTTTCGAGCCGCAGGTCGATGCAGGCGTTGCATTTTGTGGCGTCATCGTTGACGCAGATCTTCCCGTCGTACAGCTGGTACTGCTTGCGTACCGTCGCCGGGGACAGGTTCGGCATGATGACGTTCGCGCCGTGGTCGAAGCCCATCTCCCGCCCGAGCGGGTGGATGGTCCCGAGCGCCGTCGTCGCGGGGAGCAGGACGTCCGGGAGCATGAGCCGGAGGATGCTGAGGTAGTAAAGCGTGTCCTCGAGCGTCCCCGCCGGCATGTCTTTGAACGGCGTGTCGTGGTGGGGGATGAACGGCCCGATGCCGACCATGTCCGGCCGGAACTCCTGCAGGAAGACGAAGTCTCTCGCGAGGTCTCCGGGCGTCTGGTACGGCGCGCCGACCATGAAGCCGGCTCCGACGGCGTAACCCAGTTCCCGTAAATCGCGAAGACACTGCATCCGGTTCTCGAAGCTCATGGAGTCCGGGTGGAGCGTTTCGTAGTGCTCCTTTGTGGCGGTCTCATGTCGCAGAAGGTACCGGTCCGCACCGGCGTCCTTCAGGGCTTCGTAGCTTTCGCGGGACCGCTCGCCCAGAGACAGGGTGACGGCGCAGTCGGGGTATTCGGTTTTGATCTGTCTGATGATGCCGCAGAGCACCTCGTCCGTGAAATGCCCGTCTTCGCCGCTCTGCAAAACGAACGTACGAAAGCCCAGGTCATAGCCACTGCGGACGCAGTACATGATCTGGGCTTCACTCAGTCTGTATCGTTGAAGGTTGGGGTTCGACTTACGGATGCCGCAATAGTAGCAGTCGTTCTTACATACGTTGGAAAACTCGATCAACCCCCGTACGAAGATATCTCTTCCGTAGATCTCATCCCGGACCGCCGCCGCACGTTCCTGCAGCAGCCTTGCACCCTCATCGGACCGGTGAGACACCAGGTACTCGAACTGCTCTTCCGTCAGTTTCGCGCCAGCGCTCAGCGAATCAATGATTGAAAACAATTTGTCCATTGATAACACCGTATTCTCTTTTCCTTGGGCGATGTACGCCCTCTTGCTCTTATATTTTACTATCAAGGGCAAGGAATGACAACGGTGAATCTTTATTGTATTTTTAAGCTTTTTGGATTATGATGGGACCGTAGATAGAAAGGTACCTGTTTATTTTTGAAAGGAGCGATGTCTATGCCTCCTCCCCATGGACCGTACAGAGGTCTCACGGCAGAAGAAAAAGCGGCGGCGCCGAAGTTCACGAAGGAACTCGGACTCCGCATTCTGAGCTATCTCAAACCATACAAAGTGAAATTCGCGATCGTCATCGTCGTGGTCCTGGTGTCCGCGGCGCTCGGAGTCGTGCCGTCCCTGTTGACCGGAAAGATGGTCGACGACGGTCTCCTCGCCGGGAACTTCCGGGTGCTGGTGGAACTGATCATCGCCTCCTTCCTGGTGACGGTGGTCTCGAACGCCCTCGGGCTCCTCGAGACCTGGCTCAACACATCGATCGCCCAGGGCATCATCTACGACATGAAGACGCAGATGTACACCCACTTCCAGAAGCAGCCCTACCAGTACTTCGTGGAGAGCAAACAGGGCGAGATCGTCACCCGCATGACCGGGGACGTCAACGGTGTGCAGAGCGCGGTCTCTACGACCATGACGAACTCGATCAAGAACGTCGGCACCATCATCGTGTCTATCGTAGCGCTGTTCCAGTGCAACTGGATCCTTGCCCTGACCGGCATGGCGATCGTCCCGTTCTTCATCCTGCCCGCCCGGGTCACCGGAAAACGGCGGTGGATCATCGCGCGTGAGAGTCAGGAAAAGTACGACGAGGCCAACTCCATCCTCGGAGAGACCCTGTCCGAGAGCGGCATCCTGCTCGTCTGGCTTTTCGGGAAACAAAAGCGGGAGGCCGAGCGCTTCAAGGGCGTCAGTTCCGACCTCTACTCCCTGAACATCCGGGAGATGCTGGCCGGCCGTTCGTTCTTCATGTTCATCAATATCTTCACGAACTTCGGCCCGCTGCTCCTGTACCTCGTCGGCGGCATCCTCATGCTCCGCATGGAGGGCGGACCGCAGGTCACGGTCGGTGAGATCACCGCGGCCATCTCCATCCTCGGGCGCATCTATCGCCCTGTGAACGAACTCATGAACGTCGGCGTGGACTTCACCCGGTCCCTTGCCCTGTTCGAACGCATCTTCAGCACGCTCGACATGGTCCCGAGCATCGTCGACAAGAAGGGCGCGACCGCTCCGGAGGTCATCCGCGGCGAGATCGAATACG
Organism: Clostridia bacterium; assembly: GCA_017433225.1. Classification (GTDB taxonomy): domain Bacteria; phylum Bacillota; class Clostridia; order Oscillospirales; family Acutalibacteraceae; genus RUG420. The sequence continues at coordinate 17,473 of JAFRHS010000053.1, read as the reverse complement.
ACGATGTCCACTTCGCCTACAAAGAAGACGGACCCGAGATCCTGCAGGGCGTCAGCTTCCATGTCGAACCCGGCGAGACCTATGCGCTGGTCGGCTCTTCCGGAGCGGGCAAGTCCACGATGATCTCCCTGGTGCCACGGCTCTATGATGTCCTCGCCGGTGCCATCCGCATCGACGGCAAGGATGTACGCGACTGGCCGCTCCAGGAACTTCGAAACCACATCGGCTTCGTGACGCAGGACACGTTCCTGTTCAACGACACCATCCGGGCGAACCTGCTCTATGCCAAACCGGAAGCCACCGATGAAGAGCTGATGGATGCCTGCCGCAGAGCCGGTATTGCAGATTTCATCGAAGAATTGAAAGACGGTCTCGACACGGTCGTCGGCAACCGTGGTGTCCGTCTCTCCGGAGGCGAAAAGCAGCGGCTGTCTCTGGCGCGCGTCATCCTGAAAGACCCCGAAGTCATCCTGCTCGACGAAGCGACCGCATCTCTCGACTCGGTCTCGGAGAGCCACATCCAGGAAGCTTTGGCTCCGCTCCTCAAAGAGAAGACGTCGCTGGTCGTTGCTCACCGGCTGTCCACGATTCTGGATGCCGACCGCATCCTCGTTTTGCGAGACGGACACATCGTCGCCGCCGGCACGAACACCGACCTGCTCGAGTCGAGCGAAGACTACCGCACCTTCTACAACACCCAATTCAAAGCCGGGAAAGAGGAGACACAGAGTCAGCGCCGCCGCGCGCTCCGCGAGCAGCGCACTGAGGCGGAAGTCTCTGCCCTCGCCTGGCGCCGCAGCCAGGGTCACTGGCAGGAACTCGGCGACTTCGAGTCCTACTATTGATCACCACGTCTGGAAAGGAAGAACCCAAATGACCAGAGAAGAACTTGTCAAAGCGGTCTGGGAAGAACAGCACCGCCAGCACGGCCTGGTGCGCCGGAAGCACCACGGCGGACCGGGGCCGCATCACGGCCCCCACGGCCACCGGCCGCCCGCCCGGCAGGAGCACCTCCTGCACATCCTGAAGAAAAACCCGTCTATCAACCAGAAGGACTTTGCCGAAAAGGTCCACGTCCGTCCGCAGTCGCTCGGCGAGATGCTGACGAAAATGGAAGAGAGCGGGCTGATCGTCCGGAAGAAAGACCCGGCGGACGGGCGGGCCATCCTCGTCGACCTGACTCCGGCCGGGGAAGAGGCTGAACAGGCCCACCACGAGAAGGTCATGAAAGACATCGAGGCCCGGTATTCCGCCCTCACCGATGAGGAACTGGCGGAGTACCTGCGCCTCACGCAAAAGATCAACGACACGCTGGAGCATCAGCAGGACCCCGAATAACACAGAACGAAAAAAGAGCTTTGACCGAACGGTCAAAGCTCTTTTGTTTGTCGATTCGAGAGGTCCATCGCCTCAGATGAGATAGATGAGGTAGGTGTTCCCGGTGGGGAAGACCTGCAGTCCCTTGGCGGTCTTCTCTTTGACCGCAAGGCAGGTGCTCTCCTGGGTGACAGGCAGGACGATGGAGTTTTTCGTGAGGTACTCTTCTGCGGCGAGGCAGTATCCGATGACGGTCTCGTCGTCCCGGGCGGAGGCGGCGAGGGTCAGGAGGTGGTCGTACTCGTCACTGGCGAGGTTCGTGAGGTTCTGGTCGGTGTCGCCGGAGAACTGCTGCAGCACGCCGATGGCGAGGAGCTCGGAGCAGTGCAACGGTGCAAACGCGACGTCGAACCCGCCGGCGATGAGCGCGTCCTGCAGCTCCGCTTCGGTGTCCCGGGTGTCGATGGTGATGGAAAGGGTGGTGCCGAAGACTTTCTGCCAGTTCTGGACGATCGACTGCGCCGCCTGTTTGTCCTGGCTGAGGCACAGGAACGAGATCTGGAACGAGGTGGGCGCGGGTTCATCTTCCGTGGCCTCCGCCTCGAACTTCTCCATGGCTGCCGCATACGCTTTTTTTGCCTTCTTCAGATCGAAGCCGGGGCCTTTCGCCGGTCCGGCGGCTTCCCGGTAGAGGGTGCCGCTGACGGCGTTGCAGCAGTCGGGAATGAGTCCTTCCGCGATGCTGTCGCCGGTCGCGGACAGTTTGGAGACGTCGGTGGCGTGGGCCAGGGCGAGGCGCAGGTCCTCGTTGCCGGCGAAGTCGGAGTCCATATTGAAAAGAAGGACATTGACGATGTTCGTGTAATTGGTGACCTCGAAGGTCTTCGGCAGGTCCTGCGCGGCTTTCGCGCTGAGGACCGCGCCGTCCAGGACGCCTTCGTCCGACTGGAAGTCGGCGAGGATGTCCATGCTGTCAGAGTCCTCTTCCGGCGCCTCTTCGCCGAGGACCAGGGAGCACTGCTCGATGTCGCCCGGGGTGAGACCGACGTAGTCGTCGTTTTTGACGAGCGTGAGCGATTTCCCGTTCGGGTCCATGTACGAGAGATAGTAGGGACCGTTGCAGAGGAGCATGGAAGCGGTGAGGCCGTAGCGGCCGGCCGTCTTGTTGAAGAACGTGCGGTTGCAGGGCATGGCGCAGGGCGAACCGAGCGCGGTCAGGAAATTGCCGTCCGGTGCAGAGAGTTTGATGCGGACCGTTTTGTCGTCCGGCGCAGAGACCCCCAGCTGAGAGGCTTTGGCCTCTCCGGCGTAAACCGCGGGAGCGTTCCGGATGCCGAAGAGACGGGAGGCGCCGGGCGCCTTTGTGTTTTGGGCGACGGCGCGCTGCAGGCCGAAGACGAAGTCGTCCGCGGTCATCGCGGTGTCAAAGTTCTGGATGAAGTCCTGTCCGAGAGGGTTCTTCGAAGAGGCTTCGGTGCTGTCCAGGTCGGGAAGACGCCATTTCAGTCCGTCCCGCAGGATGAACGTGTAAGTGAGACCGTCGTCGGAGATGCTCCAGTGGTCGGCCGCGCCCGGCTGGACGTTGCCCTTCTCGTCGATGCGGACGAGGCCTTCAAAACAGTTGGCGGCGACGGTCGCCATGGCGGCCGTGTCGGAAATGGCGGGGTCACAGCTCGACGGGATGGCATCGACCGGGAGACGAAGGGTCGTCTCCTTCGGCGAGCAGGCTGTGAACAGCAGGACCGTCATCAGGACTGCCAGAAGGCAGGACAAAACTTTCTTCCACATGGGTGCGGGGCTCCTCTCGGTAAATCGCGATACAGGGTACAAAATCAGTACTATTCTAGCACAGCGGCGCCCCAAAGAAAAGCGCGGAAAAAGCATTGGGACGGGGGAGAACTTTGCACGCATTTTGTTGAAAAGGAAGGGGCGCTTGTGTATAATTTATGTGTATATGTAAAATTCCCCGGAGAAGTAATAGGAGGAATCGAAATGGAATTTGAACTGAGCGTAAAAAAGATGACACTGCGTGAGCAGATCAGCTTTCTTACCGGGAAAGACTTCTGGCACACCGCCTCGGTCGACCGGTTGGCGGTCCCGTCCGTCATGGTGTCCGACGGCCCCACCGGCCTGCGGAAGATGAACGGCCTCGGAACCATCAAAGCCATCTGCTTCCCGTCCGCGGCAGCCATTGCCAGCGCATGGGACAAAGAGGGCACCAGAGCCTTTGGCGAAAAGCTGGGCGATGAGTGCCGTGCGGAACGTCTGGCCGTCCTGCTGGGCCCCGGCATCTGCATCAAACGTTCTCCGCTCTGCGGCAGAAACTTCGAATACTATTCGGAAGACCCGTTCCTGGCCGGTACACTGGCTGCGAACTATATCAACGGTGTACAGTCCAAAGGCGTCGGCACTTCGCTGAAGCATTTTGCCTGCAACAGCACCGAGGACTTCCGCTTCAAGGCCGATTCCATCGTCGACGAGAGAGCACTCCGGGAAATCTATCTCCGCGGCTTTGAGATCGCGGTCCGTCACGCACAGCCCTGGACCGTCATGATGGCCTACAACAAGATCAACGGCAAGTATTGCACCGAAAACAGCTACCTCATGCAGGACATCCTGCGCGGCGAATGGGGCTTCAAAGGCCTGACCGTCAGTGACTGGACGGCCACCGCCGACCGTGTGAAAGCGCTGAAGGCCGGTCTGGACCTCGAGATGCCCGGCGCCGGTTATTACACCATCAACAAGGTCGCCAAAGCGTACAGAGACGGGGAAGTCTCCGCCGAGGAGATCGAGACCAGCGCGCGCCGCGTCCTGCATCTTCTGGACCAGTCCACCGAGGGTTCTCTCGGCGGTGCCGCTCCCATCTGGGACAAAGAGGCCGACCACGCCTACGCGGTCGAGCTTGCGAAGAAGTGCCCGGTCCTTCTGAAGAACGACGGCGATCTGCTTCCCTTCGCCAAGACCGACAAAGTCGCCATCATCGGCGCCCGTGCCAAGACCCCGCTCGTTCAGGGCGGCGGCTCGGCCCACATCAACGCATACCGCGTCGACAGCCCCTACACCGCATTCGAGAACCTCGGCATGGATCTCTCCTATGCTCCGGGTTACGACCTCAGCATGCTCGATGAAGTGAACCAGGGTCTCCTCGCCGAAGCGAAGGCCGCGGCAGAAAAAGCCGACAAGGTCCTGCTCTTCGTCTCCTGCTCCGACATGGATGTCCAGGAAGGGTTCGACCACACCACCATGGATCTCCCGAGAGCGATGAACGCCCTCGTCGAAGCGGTGGCAGCGGTCAACAAGAACGTGGCGGTCATCCTGTCCACCGGCAGCGCCGTGGTCCTGCCCTGGGCCGACAAGGTCGGCGCCATCCTGCAGACCTACCTTCTCGGCGAAGGCTTCGGTTCCGCGCTTCCGGCCCTGGTCCTCGGCGAAGTCTCCCCGAGCGGCAAACTCGCAGAGACCTATCCGAAGGCACTGAGAGATGTCCCCTGCCTCAGAGACCTCAAGGTCGACCACAACTGCAACCTGAAATTCCGCGAATCCATCTTCGTCGGCTATCGTTACTATGACACCGCGGAGAAGGAAGTCGCTTACCCCTTCGGCTACGGCCTGTCCTACTCGAAGTTCGAGTATTCCGACCTCAAGGTCGTCAAAGCGGACGACGGCAAAGTGGCTGTCTGCTTCAACATCAAGAACGTCGGCAGCATGAAAGCCGATGAGATCGCCCAGGTCTACGTGGGCGCCTGCTTCGCTTCGAAAGTATATCGCGCCAGAAAAGAGCTCAAGGAGTTCGCCCGCGTTTCCCTCGAGCCCGGTGAGACCGCCAATGTGGAGCTCTGCCTCGACAAGTGCGCATTCGAGTACTACAGCGCAGACCTCGACAAGTGGGTCACCGAAGCCGGTACTTACAAAGTCATGATCGGCGCCTCCTCGAGAGACATCCGTCTCAGCGCCGACATCGACATCGACTCCGCGGACGACCTGTCCAAGGAAAGCGATTACGCAGAGTTCGCTCCCCATTACTTCAAGGCGAACATTGCCGAAGTCTCTGACACCGAGTTCTACAACGTCCTCGGCTATGACCTCGACGAGTACCTGCCCGATTCCAGCGACCTCCGCCTGACCCAGGCCGACGCCATTGCCGATGCCACCGCCAGCAAACCCGGCAAACGCATCAACAACGCGCTCGACATGGTCGCTTCCATCCCGTTCATCCCGGAGAACTACAAGAAGCTCATCGTTGACTCCGTCAAGACGATGCCGCTCAACCGGATGGTCCACGCCTCCAAGGGCATCTTCTCCGACAACATGGCAGACGGGATCGTCACTCTGCTGAACGGCGGCACGGTCGTTGACATGGCGAAGCTCATGGCCCTCGGTCTTCCGGATACGGCAAAAGCCATCGTGGTCCCGTTCATCCAGAAGAAAGCGGTCGCGAAGCCGAAGAAGAAAAAGGGTATCTAAGGATAATACACGGAAAGCCGCCAACCGGATTGGCGGCTTTTCTTTTAAGGAGCCTCTCATGAACCAGACAGACAGAACGTGTCTCATCGTGACGTCCCGCGTCGACGGTGCGGAACAGCTGAACATCGACCTCTCTGCGTACGATGCCGTCATCTGCGCGGACCGGGGCCTGCAGGTGGCGGAAGCCCTAGACCTCCTGGGCGATTTACCGGTCTACCTCATCGGCGACTACGACTCCGGCACTCCGCCCACCGAAGCGGAGCGGGCGGCGGCCTCCGGCCTCGTCGTCCTGCCGACGGTCAAGGACATGACCGACAGTGAGGCGGCCATCGACCTCGCGGTCTCCCGGGGCTACGATGTCATCCACGTCCTCGGCGGCCTCGGCGGACGGTTCGACCACTCGATGGGCAACCTCGGCATGCTGGCGAAGTACGTCGAAGACCCGCGCGTGAAGGAACTGTGGTTCGAAGACGGTCAGAACCGGGTCTTCATGAAGACGCCCGGCACGTTCCGCGTCCCCGCCCGGGGCCCGGAGAACCGCTTCGACTACTTTGGGCTCATCGCCTACAGCGGTGCAGTCGAAGGACTGACCATCACCGGGGCGAAGTACCCGCTCGCCGGCCACACGCTGACGCCGGATACCACCCTCGGCGTCTCGAACGAAGTGGCGAAGGACGCCCCCTTCGCGGAAGTTTCCCACACGAAGGGCCACCTTCTGGTGATCTTTTCCAAAGATCTCTGATTTGGCTTTTCCACAAAAGCAAACGGGGAGGAGAAAGAGTGCCGCGGAGACGCTTGGGGGAAAGAGTGCTGCTCTAGCCCGGCACTCGCGTGGTTCGGGATGGCAAGTGGCTCAGCGGCCTCTTTCGACGGAACCCATTGAAAAGCCAAATCAAAAACTTCGCAAAAAAAGACTCATGCTTGTCAGCATGAGTCTTTTTGATTTACGGATGATTATGCGTCCTGAGTGTCGAGCGCGTAAGCAGCTTCGAGGGCCACCTTGATCGCGCCTTCGACGGCGTGGACGGCGTTCGGGTTCAGAAGATCGGCGTCGTCGTTCTCGCCCCGGTAGAACGCGGGCGGGGTATCCGGCAGCGAGGAGATCATGGCGGCGGAGAGGCCGGCCTTGTCGTAGATCTTGAGGTTGCCCTTGTGGTACTTCGGGTTGTGGTCGGTCAGCATGACGCCGGCGTTGGCGGCGGCATCGTCGACCAGCTTGGAAACCTTGCGGCCCTTCGTGACTGCGTTCAGGGAGTCAGGGTCGTAGATGGAGTCGAAGCACAGGATGGTGGTGTCGAGCGCATCGAGGTCCGCTTTGAAGTCACGGACAAAGGCTTTGGCGCCGGCGTTCTTCGCTTCCTTGGAGGAGGTCAGAAGGACGCAGAGCTCGGTGTTCTCGAGGCGCAGGTCCTGTTCTGCCATGTAACGCATGGCGCCGCAGGCGGCGTAAGCGCCCAGCAGGTTGTCGGCCACACCGGGGAACGAGGATCCGATGGCAACGGTCCGGCTCAGGATGAGCGGGAAGATGACGAAGATCGGAAGGACGTATGCGGCATACTCGAGTTCGTCCTGGAAGCCGAAGTTCAGGGTGCCGTTGTCGACGAGCAGCATGACCACGCAGAAGGCGATGTACAGAAGGACGCCCAGCAGGGTCAGGAATTTGAGGAACGCGGCGGTGCCGCGGGAGATGTTCCGTTTGAAGGGAGCATCGAGGTTCGCCTCAAAGATGATGCGGGAGGTCGGTGCACCGGTCGCTTTCCGGCGGGCGAAGACGTTGATGTCTTCGACACTCTTGGAGGTGCCGCCGAACACGCCGAGGGCGGCGAGCAGGGACAGGAGCGCCGTGACCAGAGCGGCCAGGATGAAATAGGGGTTCACGAGGGTAAACAGGATCGCAAAGACTGCGGTGGCGAGCAGGAAGAAGAACGTGAGGGCGTTCGAGGTGATGTACGCCTTCTGCTTCGCGTAGAAGCTGACTTCATCGACTTCGTCACAGAATTCTTTGAGATCGCTGGTCAGCTGTTCGCGCAGCAGGAGTTCCGCCTTGCCGCCGGGCTGACGTTTGTTGGTGTCCGCGTTCTCCATAAAACTTTTGGAGGAACGGACGGCGTAGTTGCAGCACTCACGGACTTTGCCGTCGTAGCGCTCGAAGGTCTCGCTGGCTTTCATAGTATTATGCCTCCTCTTCGTCGAAATCGTAATCGTCGAAGTCATCATCGACATCTTCCTTCGCGCCGCAGACCGCGCAGTCGTGACGGTGGGTCAGGTCGATCTTGTCGATGGTGGCGTTTTCACAGTTGTAGATGAACAGCTTCCCCTTCATGGCGACCGGGGCGCCCAGCAGATACTGCAGGACCGAGGTGGACATGAGAGAAGCGATGGTGGAGGACACTCCGCTGACGCTGCCGTAGTTGTCTTCCGGCGGGATCTCTTCCCCGTAGAAGCAGGCAAGGCACGGCGTCTCATGGGGCAGGATGAACCCGGCAGTGCCGATAAAACCGTTGGTCTTGCCGGTGACGAAGGGCTTGTCGAGTTCGACACAGGCCTCGTTGACCAGCATGGCGGTCTGCGGGTTGTTGACGGCGAGCACGATGATGTCGTACTGGCTGACGATCTCATAGACGTTGTCCTTGTTGATGGCCGTGGCATGGGGGATGACGTTGATGAGACTGTTGTAGGCCTTGAGTTTCCGGGTGGCGGAAATGACCTTCAGAGTCCCGAGGTCTTCCTCGAAATGGATGGGGGCATTCAGGTTGGACGTGCCGACGATGTTGTGGTCGGCGACACCGATGGTGCCGATGCCGGCAGAGGCCAGGTTGTACATGAGGGTGCTGCCGATGGAGCTGGCACCGATGATCAGTACGCTGGCGTCTTCCAGAGTCTGCTGTCCTTCGCCGCTGAATTCCGGGACCATGCCCTGGCGGGAATATCGTTCAGAGTTCATACAGATTATCCTCCGGTTACTTTTCTATAACGGTATAGATTATAGCAGTTGACCTGTGAACTGTAAACAGATTATTTTACGGAAATTCATCTTTTGTTGTCGCAATTGTCCAAGAGCGGCAAAAAAGAGCCTCCCGGGCGGGAGGCTCCTGTTTTTGGAAGGGATGTCCTTAGTGGTCGATCCAGTCTTTGGCTCTTTCGATGGCTTTCTTCCAGCCGCCGTAGAGTTCGTCGCGGGTGGCGGCGTCCATCTTCGGATAGTAGATCTTGGAGACTTCGCGGTTCTCGGCGATCTCGTCGAGATCTTTCCAGAAGCCGACCGCAAGACCGGCGCAGTAGGCGCAGCCGAGAGCGGTGGTCTCGACGATCTTCGGACGGTTGACTTCGCAGTCGAGGACGTCGGACTGGATCTGCATCATGATGTCGGAGACGGAGGCGCCGCCGTCGACACGGATGGACTTGATGTCCATGCCGGAGTCTTCTCTCATGGCGTTGACGAGGTCCGCGCACTGATAGCAGATGGCTTCAATGACCGCACGGCAGAAGTGGGCGCGATTGACGCCGCGGGTGAGGCCGACGATGCAGCCGCGGGCGTACATATCCCAGTACGGAGCGCCGAGGCCGGTGAACGCGGGAACGAGGTAGATGCCGTTGGCATCCGGGACGGACTCGGCGAGTTCGTCGCAGCGGGGAGCCTTGTCGATCATCTGCAGTTCATCGCGCAGCCACTGGATGGTGGCGCCGCAGTTGAAGGCGGAGCCTTCGAGGCAGTAGGTGATGTCGTCGTCAGACAGTGCCCAGGCGATACCGGAGATGAGGTTGCTCTTCGACTCGACTCTCGTCTTGCCGGTGTTCATGAGCAGGAAGCAGCCGGTGCCGTAGGTGGACTTGACGATGCCGTCCTGGAACGCGCACTGACCGAAGAGAGCGGCGGGCTGGTCGCCGATGGCGCCGGAGACCGGAGTGCCTGCGAGACCTTCGAGGCCGGCGATACCGGGCGCGACGAGACCGTAGACCTGGCTGGAGGGGACGACCTTCGGCAGGATGCTCATGGGGATGTCCATGAGTTCGCAGAGCTCTTCATCCCAGGACAGGGTGTTGATGTTGAAGAGCATGGTACGGGTGGCGTTCGAATAGTCCGTGACGTGGACCGCGCTTTCCGGATGGACCGCGCCGCCGGTCAGGTTCCAGATGAGCCAGGTGTCGATGGTGCCGAAGAGGAGTTTGCCCTCGTCCGCAAGTTCCTGTGCTTCGGGAACGTTGTCGAGAAGCCAGCGGATCTTGGTGGCGGAGAAGTAGGCGTCGACGATGAGGCCGGTCTTCTGTTTGATCGTCTCGAGATGTCCCTCTGCTTTCAGTTTCTCGGCATAGTCCGCGGTACGGCGGCACTGCCAGACGATGGCGTTGTGGACGGGACGGCCGGTCGTTTTATCCCAGAGGATGGTGGTCTCACGCTGATTGGTGACACCGATGGCGGCGATGTCGGCGGGGTCGATCTCGCCTTCGCCGAGGATGGTGGCGACGCACTGGAGTTCGGTCATGAGGATGTCTTCCGGACGATGTTCTACCCAGCCTGCATGCGGATAGATCTGCTCGAACTCTCTCTGGGATTTGGTGACGATCTTGCCATACTTGTCAAAAATGATCGCTCTGGAACTGGTGGTACCCTGATCCAAAGCCATTACATATTTGGCCATAGCAAAGTTCCTCCTTTATGAAACAAATTTTATACTCCCAATCATAAAGAAAGGCGCTGAGTGAAGACTCAGCGCCACTTCTAATATTATTCTAGTACAGCCAAAAACTTTTGACAAGTACTTATTCTTCCGGAGCGTACAACGCAACGAGACGTTTGAGATACTCGAGACGTTCTTTCGCTTCGGCGGCACTCTGATCGAACAGAGCGTCTGCCTTCTCGGGGAAGGAACGCTTGAGGGAAGAGTACCGGACTTCGTTCATGATGAAGTCTTTGTATTCCTCGGTCGGGTCTTTGCTGTCGAGGGTGAACGGGTTCTTGCCTTCCGCGATGAGGGCCGGGTTGTACCGGAACAGGTTCCAGTAACCGGAGGCAACGGCTCTCTTCTCTTCCGTCATGGCGATGGCCAGACCGCCCTTGATGCCGTGGTTGATGCAGGGGGCATAGGCGATGATGATGGACGGGCCCGGATAGTTCTCGGCTTCGTGGATGGCCTTCAGGGTCTGGTTGTAGTCAGCACCCATGGCGACCTGTGCCACATAGACATAACCGTAGCTCATGGCGATGCCGGCGAGGTCTTTTTTCTTCACGGTCTTACCGGAAGCGGCGAACTTCGCGATGGCACCGGTACGGGTGGACTTGGAGGCCTGTCCGCCGGTGTTGGAGTAAACTTCGGTGTCGAAGACCATGATGTTGACATCTTCATGGGAGGCGAGGACGTGGTCGAGACCGCCGAAACCGATGTCGTATGCCCAGCCGTCGCCGCCGAAGATCCACTGGGACTTCTTGGCGAGGTAGTCTTTGTCGCCGAGGACGTCTTCCACGGCCTTCTGCGCTTCCGCGTCATCCAGCTTCACGCCGGAGAGGATGGCGGCAAGCTCGGCAGCCGGAGCGGCGTTCGCGGTGGCGTTGTTGTAGGTCTCCATCCAGGCCTGGGCCTTCTCTTTGACGTCGGCCGGAGCGACAGCGGCGATCTGGTCGACCTTCTCAAGGAGACGTTCACGGATCTGCTTGTTGGCGAGCATCATGCCGTAGCCGAACTCAGCGTTGTCCTCGAACAGGGAGTTGGACCATGCCGGACCCTTGCCTTCCGCGTCCTTGCAGAACGGGGTGGAGGGAGCGGAGTTGCCCCAGATGGAGGAGCAGCCGGTGGCGTTGGCGATGTACATCTTGTTGCCGTAGAGCTGAGTGACGAGCTTCGCATACGGAGTCTCGCCGCAGCCGGCGCAGGCGCCGGAGAACTCAAGGTACGGTTTCTTGAACTGAGAGCCCTTGACGGTGGTGTCTTTGAACTTCTCGAGGACTTCTGCCTTCTCGGGCAGGCCCTGAGCATATTCGAATGCGAAGTGCTCGGTCTTCTGAGCCTCGAAGGGCTTCATGACGAGAGCCTTTCTGGCCGGGTCTTTGGCGCCTGCCGGGCAGATGTTCGCGCAGGAACCGCAGCCGGAGCAGTCGTACGGGGAGATGACGATGCCGAACTTGTAGCCGGCAACGCCGCGCAGGTCGACGAGCTTGGTGGAGGCGGGAGCCGCTTCGGCTTCGGCCTCAGTCATGGCGACCGGACGGATGACTGCGTGCGGGCAGACATAGGCGCACTGGTTACACTGGATACATTTGTCGGGCTGCCACTCCGGAACGAAGAGGGAGACACCGCGTTTCTCGAGTGCGGCGGAGCCGAGGGGCTGTTTGCCTTCGACATAGTCGGCGAAGACGGAGACGGGGATGTCGTCGCCGTGCTGGTCGTTGGTCGGGACGAGGACGTTGTCCATGAACTTCTTGAGCTCGGGGTCCTTGACTTCGAACAGCGGTTTCTTCGGGGTGTCGGTGGCGTCGGCCCATGCGGCCGGGACGTCGACTTTCGACATGGCGGTGAAGCCCTTGTCGATGGCCTCGTGGTTCATGCGGACGATGTCCTCACCCTTCTTGGAGAAGGACTTGGTGGCAGCGTCTTTCATGAGCTGGAGCGCTTCGTCGCCGGGGATGATCTGCGTCAGGTTGAAGAACGCGGACTGCAGGATGGTGGAAACGCGGTTGCCGAGACCGACTTCCTGTGCGATGGAGGAAGCGTCGATGGTGTAGAACTGGATGTTGTGCTTCGCGATGAACTGCTTGACCTTCGCGGGGATGTGCTCGTCGAGCTCTTCCTGGGTCTTCCACAGGCAGTTCAGAAGGAAGGTGCCGCCGTCTTTCAGATCCTGGACCATGTCATAGCGCTCGATGTAGGACTCGTTGTGGCAGGCCACGAAGTCGGCGCTGTTGATGAGGTACGCGGAGTTGATGGGGGCGTCGCCGAAGCGAAGGTGGGATACGGTGATACCGCCGGACTTCTTGGAGTCATAGGCGAAGTAGGCCTGGACTTTCTTGTCGGTATGGTCACCGATGATCTTGATGGAGTTCTTGTTGGCGCCGACGGTACCGTCAGAGCCGAGACCCCAGAACTTACAGGAGTAGGTGCCCTTCGGGACCGTGTCGAGAACGGGGGCGATGGGCAGGCTCAGGTTGGTGACATCGTCGTGGATGGCGATGGTGAAATGCTCTTTCGGCTCATCCGCTTCCATGTTTTCAAAGATGGGGATGATGTGGGACGGGGTGGTGTCCTTACCGCCGAGACCGAAGCGGCCGGCATAGACCGGGACAGCGTCGAACTCAGTGCCCTTGAGGGCGGCGACGACGTCGAGGAAGAGGGGCTCGCCGAAGGAGCCGGGCTCTTTGGTACGGTCGAGGACGGAGATCTTCTTGACGGTCTTCGGGAGAGCGGCAACAAGATGCTTCTGGGAGAACGGTCTGTAAAGATGGACTTTGACGAGACCGACTTTGGCGCCGTGAGCGTTGAGGTAGTCGACGGACTCCTGGATGGTGCCGTTGACGGAACCCATGGCGATGATGACGTACTCGGCATCTTCTGCGCCGTAGTAGTTGAACAGATGATAGTCGGTGCCGATCTTCTCGTTGACGGCCTTCATGTAGTCCTCAGTGACGTCGACGATGTTGTCGTAGGCCGGGTTGCAGGCTTCACGTGCCTGGAAGAAGATCTCGGGGGACTGAGCGGAACCTCTCTGGTCGGGATGCTCCGGGTTCAGAGCGTCGCGGCGGAAGGATGCGATGGCGTCCCAGTCGACGAGCTCTGCGAGCATGTCGTTGTCCCAGACTTCGATCTTCTGGATCTCGTGAGAAGTACGGAAACCGTCGAAGAAATGCATGAAGGGGACACGGCCCTTGATGGTGGAAAGGTGAGCGACAGCGCCGAGGTCCATGCACTCCTGAACGGTGTCGGAGCAAAGCATGGCAAAACCGGTCTGGCGGCAGGCCATGACGTCGGAGTGGTCGCCGAAGATGTTCAGCGCGTGGCTCGCGACGCAGCGGGCGGAGACGTCGAGGACGCAGGGAGTCTGCTCACCGGCGATCTTGTACATGTTCGGGATCATCAGGAGAAGGCCCTGAGAAGCCGTGTAAGTCGTGGTGAGAGCACCGGCGGAAACGGAGCCGTGGACGGCACCGGCGGCACCGGCTTCGGACTGCAGTTCGGCGACACGGACGGTCTGGCCGAAGAGGTTCTTCACACCGTTTGCGGCCATCTGGTCGGTGACCTCGGCCATGGTGGAAGACGGGGTGATAGGATAGATCGCAGCTACTTCCGTGAACGCGTAGGACGCGGTTGCGGCAGCAGTGTTACCATCCATGGTTTTGAGTTTTCTGCTCATAATATGCCTCCAAGCTATAGGGTTTAAGTGCTTACAAAATGATAAGCATTTGTATATGCGTAATAATTATAATACACCTATTCGTATTTATCAAACAGGTTCTTGACAACGATTTCACAAGATTTTTACATCTTTCTCCTTTTTTTCAAGTGAAAATGTATAAAACGGGAAAATTGACAGTCTTCCGCTCTGTAAATATAATTGAATTACCAAAAAACGCGTACCGAACGCGTACCGGAAGGAGACAAACATCCATGGATGACCCCGGGTCTATTGGCTATCTGGTCGCCATCATCATTCTCATCGCCATCCTCATCATCGAGGAGGTCGTATACCTTGTGCGCTCTGCCCTTGCCGCGCTGACCGATTCCCGCGCCGAGGAACTGCAGGAGCACCCGAAGAAAAACGTACAGAAACTCATCGCCCGCAAAGATGACGTGTTCCTCGCCATCTCGCTGACCAGCAGCCTCATGACGACGCTGTTCGCCATGACCGCCACGCTGGCCTTTGCCCGCCCGCTCATGGACTGGCTGCACGGTCTCGGCGTCCCCGCCGTCTGGTGCACCGTCCTGGCGCTCATCATCATCCCGGTCCTCTCGGCCGGCATCCTCATCACACTCACCGGCATCATCCCGCGCAAAGTCGGACAGAAACGCCCCTACGGCGTCATCACCCGGTTCGCGGGCGTCGCCTGGCTCATCTATACGCTGCAGCGGCCGGCCGTGGCCATCTGCTCCGGCGTGTCGAACCTGCTCATGAAGCTCTTCGGCCTCGAACGCATGAAGGCGGAAGACTCGGTCACCGAGGCCGAGATCCTCTCGCAGGTCGAGACCGCCGGCGACACCGGCGCCATCGACGACGAACAGCGGGAGATGATCAACAATATCTTTGAGTTCGACGACGTCTTCGTCTCGGACCTCATGACCCACCGGACCGACGTCACGGCGGTCGCGGACAACGCGCCCATCGCCGAAGTCCGGGAACTGGCCATCGAAGAAGGCTATTCCCGCATCCCGGTCTACCATAAAACGATCGACGACATCGTCGGCATCGTCTACGTCAAGGACCTCCTGACCTACGTCGGCGAGGGCATCCCGCCGCGGCTGTCCGCCAGAGACGTCATGAGAGAGGCGTTCTTCGTGCCGGAGACCATGCGCTGCGACAAGCTGTTCCGAACGATGAACGACAAACGGACGCAGATCGCCGTCGCCGTCGATGAATACGGCGGGACCGCCGGCATCATCACCCTCGAAGACCTGCTCGAGGCCATCGTCGGCAGCATCCAGGACGAGTACGATGAAGACGAAGAGGAAGAGATCGAACAGATCACCGAAAACGTCTTCGACTTCGACGGCACAACCGACATCGAAGAGGTGTCGGAAGTCCTCGGCATCGACATCCCCGAAGGGGAGTACGACACCATCGGCGGGTTCATCATGGCCCTCCTCGACCGCATCCCGGAAGACGGGACCGTGTCGGAGGCCGACTTCGAAAACATCCATTTCACCGCGTCCGAGGTCGAAGACCGGCGGATCGGCAACGTGCGTGCGGAGGTGCTTTGAGCAAATCGCCCAAAAAAGGCTGCCGCGGGCGCAAAAAGATGTCTGTTTAATTCGCACGAGATTGCCCAAAACCCCTTGAATAATTTGGTAGGGCAAGTATAATTAATTTGTAGCCATTGACAAATAATTGTCATATGACATTTGTTTGTCGGAATAAATTCATGTATTTCTATATTGGAGGTTTTTCCCATGGTTAAAGTAGCTATTAACGGATTTGGCCGTATCGGCCGTCTCGCTTTCCGTCAGATGTTCGACGCTGAAGGTTATGATGTCGTCGCGATCAACGATCTGACCGACCCTGCAATGCTTGCAGATCTTCTCAAATATGACACCGCTCAGGGCGGTTTCTGCGGCCGTATCGGTGAGGGTCTCCACACTGTCGAAGCCGGTGAGAACTACATCGCCGTCGACGGCGACAAGATCACCATCTATGCCGAGCCGGACGCTTCCAACCTTCCGTGGGGCGAACTGGGCGTTGACGTCGTCCTCGAATGCACCGGTTTCTACACTTCCAAAGCAAAATCTCAGGCTCACATCGACGCAGGCGCCAAGAAAGTCGTCATCTCTGCTCCCGCAGGCAACGACCTTCCGACCATCGTCTACAGCGTCAACAATGACACCCTGACCAAGGAAGACACCATCATCTCCGCTGCATCCTGCACCACCAACTGCCTCGCTCCCATGGCCAAAGCCCTCAATGATTACGCCCCGATCGTCTCCGGTATCATGTGCACCGTCCACGCTTACACCGGCGACCAGATGATCCTCGACGGTCCGCACAGAAAGGGCGACATGAGAAGAGCCCGTGCAGGCGCTGCCAACATCGTTCCGAACAGCACCGGCGCTGCCAAGGCCATCGGTCTTGTCATCCCCGAACTGAACGGCAAACTCATCGGCGCTGCTCAGCGTGTCCCGGTCCCGACCGGTTCCACCACCCTGCTCTTCGCAGTTGTTGAAGGCAAGGACATCACCGTTGACGGTATCAACGCTGCCATGAAGGCTGCTGCTTCCGAGTCCTTCGGTTACAACGAAGATCCGATCGTTTCTTCCGATGTCATCGGCATGAAGTTCGGTTCCCTCTTCGACAGCACCCAGACCATGGTCACCGAGATCGGCGACGGCAAATACGAAGTCCAGGTCGTTTCCTGGTACGACAACGAGAACTCCTACACCAGCCAGATGGTCCGCACCATCAAGTACTTCGCCGAGCTTGGCTAAGTCGCTTTTCGCTGGCTCGCAGGGCCCCGCTCTGCATGAGCTCTCACTGCGGTCAAATCCGTAGTCCTGAAAAGGCACGACAAAGATCCCTCTCCTTCGGGAGAGGGATCTTTTTATGTTCAAGTCTCATCAGGTGCGTTCAGCACAAAGGCCCGACCTTGCAAACTTGTATTTGTCGAGCTCTTCAAACTTGCACCTGCCAGGTGACATCCGCCCTGGCAGCGGGACATCGGCGTGCCCCTGTCAGCTGCCGTGCGTATTTGCGCCCTCCGCTTCGCTCCGGGCTTCGTGCCAGCGGCTTGCAGCGCCGTCAAGGGGCTCGCTCGCTCCGCGACAGGCAACCCCACGAGGGACCACCCAGCGACGGGTCCCTCTGCATTCTGCGTTGCCTGCCCTTGACCGCACTTCCATCCGCCGGCATGGGGCAAACAACAGGCCAAAGGACAAGTCTGCCCTTCGGCCTGCAAGATAACATGTTGCGGCAAGGCGAGTTCCTGCTCCGATTCGGCTGGTGGTACATATTAAGAATAATCATTATGAAATGGTCCACCTTTCCCGCTGGTTTTTACCGG
>JAFRHS010000052.1 GCA_017433225.1 Clostridia bacterium | reverse complement strand
TCGATGCGGACCATGGCCTTTTCGTCGTCGAACAGCGCTTCGGCCAGAGCCTTCGCGAGTTCGGTCTTACCGACACCGGTCGGGCCGAGGAACAGGAAGGAACCGATGGGACGGTTCGGGTCCTGGATGCCCGCGCGGGAACGCAGGATGGCGTCCGCCACTTTCTGGACGGCTTCGTCCTGACCGATGACTCTCTTGTGCAGGATGTCGTCGAGGTGCAGAAGCTTGTTCCGCTCGGACTCGACGAGCTTGGAGACCGGGATGCCGGTCCATCGGGAGACGATTTTCGCGATCTCTTCCTCGGTCACACGGTCGCGGAGCAGCTTGTTCGCGCTGGTCTCCGCCTCTTCGGCGGCCTTTTCACAGGCTTCCTTCTCCTCCATGAGCTGGGGCAGGCGACCGTACTTGAGTTCGGCGGCCTTGTTGAGGTCATAGGAGTTCTCCGCCTGTTCGATCTGCGCCTTGACCTGTTCGATCTCTTCGCGGATCTTCTGGACTTTGCCGATGGAGTCCCGCTCGTTCTCCCAGCGGGTGCTCATCTCGTTGAACTTGTCGCGGAGTTCCGCGAGTTCTTTCTGGATCTCCTCGAGGTGCGCCTTCGAGAGGTTGTCCTCCTCGTTCTTCAGCGCCGCCTCTTCGATCTCGAGCTGCATGATGTCGTGGCGGACATCGTCCATCTCGGTCGGCATGGAGTTCATCTCGGTCTTGATGAGGGCACAGGCCTCATCGACGAGGTCGATGGCTTTGTCCGGCAGGAACCGGTCCGAGATGTACCGGTTGGACAGCGTGGCTGCGGCGATGAGCGCGCCGTCCTGGATCTTGACGCCGTGGTACACTTCGTACCGCTGTTTCAGACCGCGCAGGATAGCGATGGTGTCCTCGACAGTCGGTTCATCGACCATGACCGGCTGGAACCGGCGTTCGAGAGCCGCGTCCTTCTCGATGTACTGACGGTACTCGTTGAGGGTCGTCGCACCGATGCAGTGCAGTTCGCCTCTCGCCAGCATGGGTTTCAAAAGGTTGCCCGCGTCCATGGCGCCTTCAGACTTGCCGGCGCCGACGATGGTGTGGAGTTCGTCGATGAAGAGGATGATCTCGCCGTCGGACTTCTTGACTTCATTCAGGACGGCTTTCAGACGTTCTTCGAACTCGCCGCGGAACTTGGCACCGGCGATCAGCGAGCCCATGTCCAGGGAGAACAGGGTCTTGTCCTTGAGGTTGTCCGGTACATCGCCCTTGATGATCCGCTGTGCGAGGCCTTCGGCAATGGCCGTCTTACCGACACCGGGTTCACCGATGAGGCAGGGGTTGTTCTTGGTCTTCCGGCTCAGGATGCGGACGACGTTTCGGATCTCGTCGTCACGGCCGATGACCGGGTCCAGCTTCTGGTTCCGGGCCATCTCGGTCAGGTCCGAGCCGTACTTCTTCAGGACGTCATAGGTCTCTTCGGGGTTGTCCGACGTGACCTTCTGGTTGCCGCGGACGTCCTTCAGGACCTCCATGAATTTCTGGTACGTGATGCCGCTCGCGTCGAGCGTCTGCTTCAGCTTGCCGGTCGCCTTGTCGAGGATGCCGAGCATGAGGTGCTCGACGGAAATGTACTCGTCCTGCATCTTTGTGGCGATGGACTCCGCCTCGTTCATGGCGGTCTCCAGTTCCTGAGTGCTGTAGATGCGGTCCGCCGTCACGCCGGAGACCTTCGGAAGGGCCTCTACGAGGTTCAGGACGGAGTTTTTCAGTGTGGAAGCACTGACCCCGCAACGTTCGACGCAGCCGGGAATGAGGCCGTCCTCCTGCTGCAGGAGGGCAAGCAGGATGTGCTCCGGCAGGAGCTGCTGGTTGCCGTAAGTGGCGGCCAGTTGCTGCGCGCTCTGGACCGCGGCGATGCTTTTCTGTGTATATTTCTGGAAGTTCATAACTGTACCTCCCCTTGTAAGTATTTGCTGTAGATCTCCTCCAGTTCGGCGATGACCCCGTCACGGGTCACGTCGTCCTGCTGGAGGCAGTCGAAGTAAGCCTTCAGCCCCTTGTCGAAGGTCGTGATGTACTGGGAAAGCACATCGCCCACGGTGAGGCCGCTGACTTCTCCGCCCTGTTCGTCCCGGAACGACAGCCGCAGCTTTCGCGATATACGGCCCTGCTCGTCGACGGAGCTCTCCACCTCGCGGTGTTCGCGCTCCACTTCCGTCCACAGTTCATAGAACTGCTTCATGGCTTCGATGAGGTTCCGGTTCTGCGTGCGGATGGAAACTCTCAGTTCTCCGAACACGCCGTCCTCCGGCTGCCGGTACAGCTCGACGCTGTACCGTGCCGTCGGATTATATTTATAACGGATGGCGGAACGCAGGTTGAACATGGTGTCCGACGGCAGGCTCAAGAGCTGGAACGCCGGGTGTTCCGCTTCCGTGGAAAGCAGCAGTTTTTCCATGCGGTCGAAGACTTCCCGCATGCGCTGTTCGGGAGTCGTGAATTGCAGGTACTCCGCCAGGATGCTGTTGATGAGCCCCGAGCGGTTCGTCCCGTTCTGGTACGCTAACCGGTCGATCTCGGCGATGATCTCATCGCTGAGCGCCAGCGAGTAAACACTTTTTCCCACAGGGTGCTCCCCTCCTTTTTTGTAATGTTTCTGTTTTCGCCTCCATTATAGACTGTTCTATGAACTTGTCAAGCGTTTTATTAAAATATTTTACAATTTATTTTTGCCGCGCAAAATAAGAAGCAGGGATGATCGCTCATCTCTGCTTCCTGTGTTTCATTTTTCTGTGGCGATGTACTTACTTCACTTCCGGTTTCATCGTCGGGAATAACAGTACGTCGCGGATGGACTCATTGCCGGTCAGGAGCATGACCAGACGGTCGATGCCGATGCCGCAGCCGCCGGTGGGCGGCATACCGTACTCGAGGGCACGGATGAAGTCTTCGTCCATAAGTTCGGCTTCGTCGTCGCCGGCTTCGCGCAGCTCGATCTGATGCTGGAAGCGTTCGACCTGGTCGAGCGGGTCGTTCAGCTCGGAGTAGGCGTTGGCGAACTCGGCGCCGCAGATGAAGAGCTCAAAGCGCTCGGTGAGGTACGGCTTCGAGGGTTTCCGCTTCGTGAGGACCGAGACCTCGACAGGGTAGTCGATGATGAAGGTCGGCTTCTGGAGGTTCTCTTCGACGAATTCGTCGTAGAACGCGACGAGGATCTCGCCCCAGGAGTCTTTGCCCTTCTCGACTTCGACGTGTTTCTCCTTCGCGACTTCGAGCGCTTTCTCTCGGTCGCAGGCAAACTCTTCAAAGTCGATGCCGGTGTACTTCTTGACGGCGTCCGCCATGGTCAGTCTCTCGAAGGGTTCGGCGAGGTCCATCTCCACTCCCTTGTAGGTGAGCTTCGTGGTGCCGTTCGCTGCGAGAGCCGCGTTACGGAAGATGGCCTCGGTGCGATCCATCATGCCGTTGTAGTCGGTGTATGCCTCATAGAATTCGATGGTGGTGAATTCCGGGTTGTGCTTGGCATCCATGCCTTCGTTGCGGAAGATGCGGCCGATCTCATACACCCGCTCCATGCCGCCGACGATGAGTCTCTTCAGAGGCAGCTCGGTGGCGATGCGCATGTACATGTCGATGTCGAGCGCATTGTGATGGGTGATGAACGGACGGGCAGCCGCGCCGCCGGCGATGGTGTTGAGGACCGGGGTCTCGACTTCGATGTACCCGGCGTCATCCATGGTCTTGCGGACGCTGGTGATGATCTTGGAACGCTTGATGAACGTGTCCTTGACGTCCGGGTTCACGATGAGGTCGACATAGCGCTGACGGTACCGGGTGTCCGCGTCTTTCAGACCGTGGAACTTCTCCGGCAGGGGCAGCAGGGACTTGGAAAGAAGTTTTGCGCCTGTGGCGTGGACGGAGATCTCGCCGGTCTTCGTCTTGAAGACTTTACCGGTGACTTCGAGGATGTCGCCGATGTCCCATGCCTTCTTGAAGGCCTGGTAGTCGTCGACGCCGAGGTCGTCACGGGAGACGTAGATCTGGATGTTGCCCTCGCGGTCCTGGATCTGAGCGAAGGACGCCTTGCCCATGATGCGGCGGGCGATCATGCGTCCGCAGATGGAGACTTCCCTGTCTTCGAAGTCTTCATAGTTGTTCTTGATCTCCATGCTCTTCGCCGTCTGAATGGCGGTCATGACCTGGAACGGGTCGTTGCCCGCTTCCTGCATGGCATGGAGCTTATCGATACGGATCTGGCGCAGGCTGTTGGTATCCTGTTCCGGAGCCGCGTTCTGCTTCTTCTGGTTGTTATCAGCCATGGTGTTCTTTTCGCTCCTTAGTTCTTCTTTGCAACTTCCAGGATCTCGAAGCTGACTTTGCCGCGCGGGGCCTCGACTTCGATCACATCGCCCACGTGTTTCCCGATGAGCGCTTTGCCGACCGGAGACTCGTCGGAGATCTTGCCGGCGAGAGGATCGGACTGCGTGAAGCCGACGAGACGGTAGGTGACTTCGTCGCCGGTCTCGACGTTCTTGATCTTCACGATGGAGGAACGGCCAACGGTGCCTTCTTCGTCGTTATCGTCGTCGATGATGACGGCGTTGCGGATGAGGTGCTCGAGTTCGTTGATCCGGGACTCCATTTTGCCCTGTTCGGACTTGGCTTCGTCGTACTCAGCGTTTTCGGAGAGGTCGCCGAAGGACAGAGCGACTTTGATCTTCTCTGCCATTTCGGCACGGCCGACGGTTTTCAGCTGGTCGAGTTCGTCCTGCAGTTCTTTCAGGGCCTCGTGTGTCATCTGGTATTCATTCATGGGTAGTTACTTCCTTCCAAAAGATTTCTATTTTAAAGTTAGTTTTCTTCGATGTTTTTGAGCGCTTCCCGCTCCGCCTTCGAGACAGAGACTCTGCCGCCGTCCCGGATGGTCTTGACCTGTCTTCTCGAGAAGGTCGAGGGGATGCCGTCGGGGCTCTTGTCGAGACAGACTTTGATCTGCCCGGAGATGAGGTTCGTGTCGACGACCGTCCCTCTGCCCTCCTTCGTGTCGACGACCGCGCCGACTTTCGGCGTGATCTTGAGGAGGTGTTCGTAAGACTCCTGCTCGTACTTGAGGCAGCACATGAGGCGGCCGCAGGTGCCGGAGATCTTCGTCGGGTTCAGGGACAGGCCCTG
>JAFRHS010000051.1 GCA_017433225.1 Clostridia bacterium | reverse complement strand
TTTAATTGCAGAAATAAATCCTCATATTGTTTTATATGTGTGTACTTTCTGGGCATAAGAAAACCTCCTCATGTATGGACTATTATTGTCCTACATGAGGGGGCTTTTTGTCTATTGTCCGATTTTACTGGTTCGGTTCACAGCAGCCCGGCGGGGTTCTTTTCTTATTCTTCCCAGAACAGGTCGTCCAGGGTCTTGTCCAGTGCCTTGCAGATGCTGATGCACAGGTTGATCGTGGGGTTGTAATCCCCTTTTTCAATGGCATTGATGGTCTGGCGGGAGACGCCGCAGAGCGCCGCCAGGTCCGCCTGGGACAGGTCTTTGGCTGCCCGGGCCGACTTCAGTCGAAGGTTTTTCATGGTCAGCCCTCCGCTTCTTCATTCTTGTCCTTCAGCTGCCGGAGCAGGAGTGCCGCGCCCAGAGCGATGAGCATGAACTCTACCCCGATGTTCACGAGGCTTGAACCCTGAATGACATTCAGGAACCCTTCCGTCTTCCAGGCCCCGATGATCGGAATGAGGTTGAAGAGCAGGAGGAACGCGAAGATGATTATGTACTGTTTCCGGTTGTTGTTCAGGCCCCAGTAGGCACCGTTCCAAACGGTGTAGACCGACATGACGGTGGCGCCCAGGATGGCACCGATGAACCCGAGCGAGAAGGGCGCGACGGGCAGGGTGATGCCGAACGTTTCCATAATGAACAGGATGCCCAGGAACACGAGGACGGTCCAGAAGCCGAACATGTAACCCCGGCCGCGGATGACGTTCTGCCGTTCATCGTACTGGGTCTTGGCTTTGTGGTCGTTGTTTGCACGTTTGAAGATGGCCCAGCAGCAGAAGGCGATGAGGGCAAGGCAAATGATGGTCATAATGATCGAAGTGGTTGTCATAAGAATCTCTCCTTTCGTTCTTTCCAACCACAATGTACACCATCTGCAACTTCTTGTCAAGTATTTTTGACAAAAATATTTTTATACCGGACAAAAAGTCAGAACAAAACCGCCAGGCATCATGCCCGGCGGTCCGTTTTATAAAGTATGGTATTGGCGATTTACGGCACCCACTTCGAGACCTCGTTCCAGAAGTCTTCCGCGGCCTGCTGCGCGTCCCACTGGGTGGTCCGGCGGCGGGTCGTCTTCTTCGTCGTGTCGTCTTCGTCGTCCGCGTCGTCTTCGTCATCGTCCTTCGAGGTCGGACGCGCGGTCGTCTCGGTCTCTTCCTGGAGGTCGCCGCCGATGGCGTCGTCCTCTGCAATGACAATGTCGTCCGAGTCTTCGATCTCGAAGTCCTCTTCGGTCGTCGTCTTCAGCGTGACCTTGTCCGTGGTCACGGAAAGCATCCGTTCGAATTCTTCGTTCTTCTGCTTCTGCTGCACGAAGTACACGGCGAGGCCGGCGATGATGCCCACGATGACGACCGCCGCGGTGGCGATCAGCCATCCGGAAACGCGTTTCTTCTTCGGTTTCGATTCCGGTTCCGGGTTCTCGCGGCGGTGCCGCCCGGAATCGGTCTCTTCGATGAGGACCTTGCCCTCTTTGTTCTCTTCGCTCATGCGTATGTACCTCCCGGTCACTACTGCATTCTTTACGCCCCTATTCTACTCATTTGGCGTAGTCCTGTCAAAAAAGCGGGGTCACATCACCACGACCGCCTGGCGGCCGAGGAGTTTATATTTGTCGTTGAACGCGGAGCGGCTGAAGGTCTTGGTCTTGGCGCCGTACGGGTCCGCCAGGTAGATGTTCTTTCCGTCATACCCGACGAGCACACAGACGTGGGTGCCGCGCGGGTAGGAGAAGTATTCCGGCCCGGTGCTCGTGGCGATGTACCACGCGTTCACCGTACTCGGTGTCTTCAGGTTGTACGTCGACCACACGATGACAGGTTTGCCCTCGTTCAGGTAGTCGAGGAGGTCGGTGAAGCTGGTGCCGGTCTTGTTATACGCTTTATGTTTCCCGTGCTGGTTCGAGATGACGTTGTTCATCGCCCTGGAAACCACCGGAGCGAACGCTCCGTAGCCCGGGTTCTTGGAGGTGTAGGTGCTGCGGGGGTCGCCGACGAACTTCTCGGTGATCCGCGGTCCGTACTTCCTGCCGTCGATGGTCCGCAGGTTCTCGCGCGGGATGGTGTTGACCATCTTCGAGAGGTTGATGTCGTAGCCCCAGTACTTGAGGACCATGGTGGCGGAGGCCGCTTCACAGCCGGTCGGGTAGTTCGGCAGCTGGTTCACGAGCGGGACCTTGATGGTGGCGCCGGAGACCTTGCCCTCGCGGACCGTGTAAGAGGTCTTCCCGACGACGACCGTGCCGGTCTTGCCGAAGTCGACCTTGCCGTTCTTCACATACCAGGTGCCGTACTGGTTGCGGAACGCGCCGTGGGCATTGAAGTCGACCTTGCCGGTCTTGACTCTCCACCAGCCGTACTGGTTCTGGGCGACGCCGGTGTAGGAGAAGTCGACCTTGCCGTCCTTCGTCTTCCACCAGCCGTACCGGTTCTGGTAGATGCTCTGCGCCTTGAAGTTGACCTTGCCGGTCTCGATGCGCCACCAGCCGTACTGGTTCTGCTCGACCCCGTAGAAGTCGAAGTCGACGCGGCCGTTCTTCACGTACCACCAGCCGTACTCGTTCTGGTAGACACCGGTGGCCTTCGGCTGGATCTTGCCGTTCACGACGCGCCACCAGCCTTCGACTCCCTCATAGGTCGTCTGGGCGATGCCGGTGTAGTCCGGCGCGAAGTCCGGTTCTTTCGGTGCTTCGGTCGTGGGTTCTTCCGTCGTCGGTTCGGTCGTGCTCTCGTCTTCCTTCGACGTGGTGGACTCGTCCTCCGACTGTTTGGTCGTGCTCTTGTCGTCTTTGTCGTCGTCCTTGTCAGAGTCTTTCTTCGTCGTGGAAGAGGACTTCTCCTCGTCCTCCGACTTCGGCTCCTCTTTGGAGTCTTTCTCAGACTTCTCTTCCGACGTGACCGTCGTGCTCGTGGTCGCGGTCTCCTCGTCCTCTGCAAAGGACGCAAGGAACGCGCCGCAGGCGATCGCAAGAGCTAATAACAGCGCCAGAAACGGGCGCGCAAGTTTATTTCGTAACATAAGGGACACCTCGCTGTCCCTTATTATACTATTTTTTTACGAAAATAACATTCGTAATTTATAACAGCCGCCGGGCGGCTGCCCGACGGCTCGAGTTGGAAAGATTCAGAATGACAATGCATTCATCTGCTGCATCGCCTGCTGGTAGTTGCCGGACTGGAAGACCTGTCCGTTGCTGTCATCGATGAAGTTGACGGTGACATCCACCTGTGACTCGGACCTGCCGTCAAACATCTGGTAGTAACCGCCGAGCAGATAAAGCGCATAGGCGTACATGGGTTCCATCATATCGCTGTCAAAGACGGCGCGGTCGACCCGGACGTCGAACTTCGTGATGTCATCGTCATAGCTGATCGACCTGTACGACTTCGGCATGTCCTTGCCTCCGGCCGTCATCTGGTGGACCGTCGTGTTGATCTGCCGCTTGAACTGCCGTTTGATCTGCGCCTGTTTGAGTTTCGTCATCGTGTAGGAGACGGACCCGTCGTCATGGATGACCACTTTCGAGTAACCGGCTTCTTTCGCACCGGCCTCGATCTTCGCTCACGGGATCACCTCCCTCTTATCCTCAGTATAAAGGTTCACATATGTCAACTGCAAGGAAAGTTCTTCTTATCAATTCCCGGCGTTTCCGCCCTTCATCTTTTCTTTTCCCTGCCGGTCTGTTATACTGTCGAAAACAAACGTCCGAAGGAGAAGCCACATGGACAGAAAGTACCTGTTTTTCGACATCGACGGCACACTGGCGGCCGGCGGATATGAGCACACCTACGTGCCGGAGAGCACCATGCTCGCCCTGCGCAAACTGCGGGAGGCGGGCCACTTCCTGTGCATCGCCACGGGACGGAGCAACGGCATGGCGGTCGCGTTCATGGATGCGTTCGAGATCAAGAACATGGTCAGTGACGGCGGGAACGGCCTCACGGTCGACGGCGAGCTCGTCGGCATCGAGCCGCTGCCGCAGGACCTCGTGGAACAGCTCATCGCGGAGTGCGACGAGAAGGGCTTCCCCTGGGGACTCGTCGTGGACGACTCGCCCCGGCGCATCTGCCCGGACAGCAGCTTCTTCGACTTCACGGCGGACGACTACATGGAGACCGTTGTCGTGCCCGGTGCATCGCCCAAAGACTATGACGGCATCTACAAGGTGAACATCGCCTGCTATGAGCCGGATGAACAGAAGCTCGAGACCCTGAAGGCCCTCCCCTGGGCGCGCTTCCACGACGACTACTTCTTCGTGGAACCGACCGACAAGGCGCGGGGCATCAAGCGCATGATGGACCACCTCGGCGCGCCGTATAAAGATGTCATCGTGTTCGGCGATGCACTCAACGACCTCAGCATGTTCATCGACGAATGGACCTGCGTGGCGATGGGCAACGCCTGCCCGGAACTCAAGGCGAAAGCGGACTTCGTCACGACCGACGTCGAGGAAGACGGCATCTACCGCGCCTGCGAAGCGCTGGGTCTGTTTGAACCGGTAAACTGATGCTTTTGCAAAGAAAATACAGATGAACGAGATTCCCCAAAATGAATGTTGGAGCGGCCGTCACGTGGTAAAGTAAATTTATCTCATAAACGGAAAGGAACCCCGACATGAAAAAGGTGACTTCTCTCTGTCTCGCTCTGTGGACAATTACCTGAAAAAGGCCGTCGGGCTGTCGAACAAAGACCTTCAGAAGATCCGCAACGCTTATCTTCAGTGACATATAAAAACAGAAAAACCCCACCGGATCTCCGGTGGGGTTTCGTTCTATCAGGAACGCTTACGTCTCTTAGTACGAGATCTCCTGGACCAGCTCATACGCCTGGCGGATGACGGTCTTCAGGCTGCCGACGCTGTCGCAGTCGCCAATGAAGCGGACGCGGTCATGGTTCGGCAGGACTTTGGCGGCCAGTTCCCCGACCTTGCCCTTTGCCGGACCGGCAAACCGCTTGTCCGGCGTGTAGCCGACCGACATGATGACGGAGTCCGCGAACAGACGGCGGGCACCGTTCGGCGTGTTGATGAGGACGCCGTCGTCCCGGATGGCTTCGACGGTCGTGTTCAAGTAAGCGGGCACCTCGTGGAAGCGGAGCAGCTCGCGCAGCATGGTGGAGTTCGCCATGTTGATGCCGAGCGCGCCGACGAGGTACGGGGTCATCTCGATGATGACCGGGTGCTTGCCCTGCAGCGCGAGGTCGTACGCGATCTCGCAGCCGGTCAGGCCGCCGCCGATGACGACGACGTTGTCGCCGACTTCCGCTTTGCCGTCGAGGTAGTCCGTCGCGGTGACGGCTTTCTCAGAGCCGGGCACCGGCAGCGTCTTCGCCGAGGCGCCGATGGCCACGACGATGAGGTCGGCATCCAGCGAGTCGAGGTCCGTGATCTCCGTGTTCATATGGACCGTCGCGGAGCTCTTTTCAAGTTCGCGCGCGAACCACTTCAGAAGGTCGCGGTCCTTTTCCTTGAAGGACGGTGCGGCAGCCGCGTTGAAGACACCGCCGAGGCGGTCCGTCTTCTCGTAGAGGTCGACCTTGTGTCCGCGGGCAGCAGCCTCGATCGCCACTTCCATACCGCCGATGCCGCCGCCGATGACGGCGAGCTTCTTCGGTTTCTTCGCGGGACCCTTCTTGTAGATGGTCTCGTTGTTGGTCCAGGGGTTCAGGACGCACTGGCCCATCTTGTAGCTCAGGACATTGATGTCCGTGCCCTTGCCGTTCATGCCGTTGAAGGGCAGGCAGGCGCCGTGGCAGGCGATGCACGGGCGGACGTCCTCAAGACGGTCTTCCCTAACCTTGGTCATGTACTCGGGGTCGCACAGGAGCTGACGGCCGAGGCCCATGGCGTCGATCTTTCCGGCGGCGATAGACGCGGCGGCCACCTCGGGCTGCATGCGTCCCGCGCAGACGACGGGCTTCGTCGTGAACTTCTTGATGTGCTCGACATACGCGAGGTTCAGGTTGAGCGGCGCGTACACCGGCGGGTGTGCCCAGAACCAGGCGTCATAGGTGCCGTTGTCACAGTTGAAGAGGTCGTAGCCGGCCTCTTCGAGGATCTTGACGGCTTTCTCGGACTCTTCCATCGTCCGGCCGACCTCGGTGAACTCCTCACCGGGCACGGCGCCGGAGTTGAAGCCCTTGGTCATGGAGCGGACGGAATAACGCAGCGAGACGGGGTAGTCGTCGCCGCAGACTTTCTTGATCTCTTTGACGATCTCACAGGTGAACCGCAGACGGTTCTCCAGCGAACCGCCGTACGCGTCATTCCGGTGGTTCGTGTAGGGCATGGCGAACTGGTCGAGGAGGTAGCCCTCGTGGACGGCGTGGATCTCGACGCCGTCGACGCCGATCTCCTTGCAGCGCAGTGCCGTCTGGCCGAACGCGTACACGAACTTGTGGATCATGTCCTCCGTGAACTCATACATCTTGACGTCCGGAGACCAGACGTTCGGCAGCCCCTTGTCCGGCGCGCTCCACCACCACTTGGAGGTGACGATCTTGTCGGTGAGGTCGCTGACGGGTTTGTACTTGATGAGGGGTTTCAGCAGCGGCGGCAGGATCATGGAACGTCCCGCGCCCGCGCTCAGCTGGAAGAACACCTTCGCGCCGCAGTCATGGATCTCATCCACGACTTCTTTCGCCGGGGCGAAGACTTCGGGGTGCTTGTACACCCACCGTTCCCCGACGATGCTGACCATCGGGATGAGTCCCGGGATGAACAGACCGATGTTGTTGTCCATACGGTCCTCATAAAACTCTTTGATGCCCTTCGAGAAGCCGGTCTCGGCCTCCCACTTGATCATATTCGTGCCTTCCATCGGCAGCATGACCACACGGTTCTTGATCTCGACATTGCCTACCTTCCACGGGGTAAACAACGGTTCGTATTTCGCATCCATATGCAAAGCCTCCCTTTATCAAAAATTCACAAGTGTATAACCACTTCCCATTATACTCAATCCCGCAGAAAAGTGGAAATCTTTCTCATTAGAAAAAGTCTCAGGGACGCAAACAAAGAAACCGCCGGGCGCTGACCCGACGGCGTAGTGTTTTGGCGATTTACTTTTCCAGCTTAAAAATACTTCGCGCTGAGCTCCTTCATCTTGTCCCCGTGACGGATCTCATCCTTCAGGACGGGCTCGATCGACGGATACTCAAGGATGAACGGCGCATAAGCAGATGCAGCATCGTACTCGCCGTCAGAGACCAGTTTCAGGGCAACTTTCGGCGCCTTCTTCAGGATGTTGCTGACCAGAATGGCCTTGACCGGGACGGGCTTCGTCAGTTCCTTGCCGGTGATCTTCTTGCAGACATAGTAATGTCCGCGCTCCGACTTCGCGACTTTCAAAAACTCCTCTGCCAGTTCGGGGTACTGCCCTTCGACGACCTTCGCCATCTCTTCATACATGTACTCCGCGTCCAGCTCTCCCTGTTGTGCCGAGAGGACGTGGTCCAACGTCGTCTTTTTCTTTAACAGTGCCATACAGCGGCCTCCTTTTTCCATAGTTTCAACAGCTTCAGTATAGCATAGTTTAGCCGTCGCTAACCGTCTGAAAAAGTTAGCAGAGGCGATTTACCCCAGCAACCCTTCCAGCATCTTAAGCAACTGGACGTCGGACGCCTTGACCTTGATCTCCGAGTGGACGTTCTGCCCGTCCGGTTCCGGATACTTCACGTCGATCGAGATGACGGTCCCCTCCGGCACACCCTTGTTCTTCACATAGTTCAGGAACTTCGGGAACTCCGGATGGTTCTGCTTGAACGTCGCCCAGGCCTGCTTGCCTTGTGACATGAGATTCATGGCACTTCCAATATTCATACTCTTATCCTCCTTAGGGCAGTTTACTGCCCCCAGTATACCACAAAACCACAATAAAGCCCCTGCCTGCGTCTCCGGTTGTCATAAGACCGGAAATATGTTATACTAGTGTCAGATTTTGTACGCATACAAATTTTTAACAAATCACAGGAGGTCATATGAACGACAAACAAAAAGCGGCCCTCAAGGACGCCATTGCTCTCATCATCCTCGCACTCTTCATGTTCTTCGTCGTCAAAGGAGTCCCCGCTCTGATGGGCGGCGTCCAGGACGCGAACGGCAACCCGCTCCTCATCGCACAAGCAATCACCATTCTCGCATCACTCTAACCATCCCTCCGCCGGAGCACTCTAACCACCCCTCCGCCGGAGCACTCCAACCATCCGTCCACCCATCGGGCGATCCATCCTCCATTCCCCGTAG
The DNA here is from genome assembly GCA_017433225.1 of Clostridia bacterium. Taxonomy (GTDB): domain Bacteria; phylum Bacillota; class Clostridia; order Oscillospirales; family Acutalibacteraceae; genus RUG420. Next base: position 924 of record JAFRHS010000051.1, on the reverse strand, counting down.
CGCCCTCCACCCTCCATTCCCTGGAGCGCCTCCACTATCCCCGGAGTGCCCTCCACCCTCCATCCTCCAACTGAAGCCGCCGACTCCCACGAGCCGGCGGCTTTTTGTCGCCCCCCATCTGTGTCATTAATGTCCCACTTGACCGTTCGTCGACCATTTTCCCACCAATAACAACCGTTCATCTCCCAAAATCGACCGCTCACAGAGAAGTACTCGCACAGCGCCCCTTTTTATGGTATATGGAAGAATGACCCTGCCCTACTCTCCTCCGCTGCCAACCACCTCGCCTGCTCTTCACTGCCAGCGAGAAAGGCGGAAGGGGTTGGGGCTTGGGGAAGGGGAAGGTGCCTTTCTCCCCCGCTCTTTGGCTTCCCCTTCCCCAAAAGCCACCCATATCCAAACTTCTCTACTTAATCTCAGCCAAGCTCCCTCGCTTTTAACAAACTATCTTTTCTGAAGAATACACATCTTCTCAGAATTCCTGTAACAAGCTAGCTCATAGCCAAATAGAACACAATTCCAATTCTCATACTTTGTGGATGATAGCTTTGCGCAAAAAACACGCCATTTCATCCGTTTTATCATCCACATTCAGCCAATCTATCTCTCGTGTATGACATTTTCAAACTCAAAAACTCCGATTCTGCCAAAAACATCATCCACATCATCGTCAATCGCACTTTGTGGATGACATTTCCATGCTTCGCGCTTGTGATCTCCACAAAAACATCATCCACATTCATCACATTTAAAGTCTGTGTATTACATTCGGCCACTTTCTTCGGTAGCGTCCATATAATGGTGTAAAAACAAAAAGGAGCCATGGGCTCCACCTTCAGGTATAATGTTAATAACCACAAAAACATGACTGGAGGTTTCGCACATGACTCTTAATGATTTTACTACAAATCGAGATGAAACACT
>JAFRHS010000050.1 GCA_017433225.1 Clostridia bacterium | reverse complement strand
CTCGAGCAGGTTTCTCCGCGCAAAGAACCTCAGGAGGAAAACTATGGCAAACTGCACAAATCCACTATCTGCCGAAATGAAAGACTATCTCAAAACAATGGGCGCTGTCGTTCGCAACGAACGCCTTCAGCAGAACTGGTCCGGAGCCGAACTCGCAAAACGTGCCGGCGTTGGGGTGAACACCATTTGGAATATTGAAAACGGAAATGCTTCTGTTTCTTTGAAGAATGTACTATCCGTTCTGGACGCTTTGCATTGTACCGACCTGGTGCTCAAAACACCTCCGACAGATTTCGCTGATCCACCATCGCGTCGGCGTGCCCGAAAGTCAGCACCGCTTCGCGTCAAAGTAACTGTCAAAAACCACTAATACAACAGGACCCTGCTCCGATGATTTCCGGAGCAGGGCCTTTTATACCTGTATTGTTTGTTCATCTTATTTCGCCACGATGTTCACGAGGCGGCCTTTGACGTAGAGTTCTTTGATGATGGTCTTGCCCTCGAGGGCGGCGGCCACTTTTTCGTCGGCCTTGGCCAGCTCCAGGGCGCCGGCCTCGTCGATGTCCGCCGGGACGTGGATGCGGTTCTTGATCTTTCCGCTGACCTGGACGGCGATCTCGATGGTCTCGTCGACGCACTTGGCTTCGTCCCAGGTCGGCCACGGGATGAGGGCGAGCAGACCGTCGGCTTCGGCGCCGTTCGCGGCTGCTTCCGCTTTCCAGCCCTGGGCTTCCCAGACTTCCTCACAGACGTGCGGCGCGAACGGGTTCAGGAGCTGCAGGAAAGTCTTGAGCTCGGCCCCGTTGATCGCCTTGTTGTCGTAAATCTGGTTGATGAGGGTCATGAGCGCGGCGATGGCGGTGTTGAACTTCATCGCCTCAATGTCCTCGGATACCTTCTTCACGGTCTTGTGGAAGGAGGAGCTGAGTTCGGCGGAGTAGTCCGTCGCGTCCTTGTCGGTCAGGAGGTCCTGCAGGCCGTAGGTGCGGTCGATGAACCGCTTGCAGCCCTTGACGGAGGCCTCCGACCAGGGAGCGGCCTTCTCGTAGTCGCCCATGAAGAGGACATAGGTGCGCAGGACGTCGGCGCCGAACTCGTCGACGACGTCGTTCGGGTCGACGACGTTGCCCTTGGACTTGGACATTTTATCGCCGTCCGGGCCGAGGATGAGGCCCTGGGCCGTCCGCTTCGCATAGGGTTCCTTCGTCGGGACCGCACCGATGTCATAGAGGAACCGGTGCCAGAAGCGGGAGTAGATCATATGGCGGGTGACGTGCTCCATGCCGCCGTTGTACCAGTCGACCTGGCCCCAGTACTTGAGCTTGTCCATGTCGGCCAGCGCCTTGTCGTTGTGGGGGTCGATGTACCGCAGGAAGTACCAGGACGAACCGGCCCACTGGGGCATGGTGTCGGTCTCTCTGCGGGCAGGGCCGCCGCACTTCGGGCAGGTGCAGTTGACGAACTCGGGGATCTTTGCCAGGGGCGATTCACCGTCCGTGCCGGGCTCGAAGTTCTCGACCTTCGGCAGCTTCAGGGGCAGCTCGTCGTAGGGCACGTGGGTCATGCCGCACTTGTCGCAGTAGATGATCGGGATAGGCTCGCCCCAGTAGCGCTGGCGGTTGAAGGCCCAGTCTTTCATCTTGAACTGGACGCCCTTCTCGCCGAGGCCCTTCTCCTGGAGCCAGGCAGCCATCTTCTCGATGGAGTCTTTCTTGTTGTCGAGACCGTTGAGGAATTCGGAGTTCACCATCTCACCGTCGCCGGTGTAGGCTTCCTTCGAGATGTCGCCGCCCTTGATGACTTCGATGATGTCGATACCGAACTCTTTCGCGAAGTCATAGTCGCGCTGGTCGTGCGCCGGGACCGCCATGATGGCGCCGGTTCCGTAACCCATCATGACGTAATCCGCCACGAAGATGGGGACTTCCTTGCCGTTGACGGGGTTGACCGCGGTCAGTCCGTCGATCTTGACGCCGGTCTTGTCCTTGACGAGCTGGGTCCGCTCGAACTCGGTCTTCTTCGCGCACTCTTTGCGGTACGCTTCGATGGCGTCCATGTTGCCGATGCGGTCCGCATACTTGTCGATCATCGGGTGCTCGGGCGCCATGACCATGAAGGTGACGCCGAAGAGCGTGTCGGGACGGGTCGTATAGATGCGGAGCGTCTCGTCGTCCGTGCCCTTGACCGGGAAGTTGACGAACGCGCCGGTGGACTTGCCGATCCAGTTGATCTGCTGGGTGCGGATGTTCGGCAGGTAGTCGACTTCGTCGAGGCCTTCGAGCAGTTTGTCGGCATACTCCGTGATGCGCAGGTACCAGACGTCCTTGGACTTCTGGACGACGTCGGAGTGGCAGATGTCGCACTTGCCGCCCTGGGAGTCCTCGTTCGAGAGAACGACCTTGCAGGACGGGCAGTAGTTGACGAGGGTCTTGTCGCGGAAGGCGAGACCGTGGTCGAACATCTGCAGGAAGATCCACTGGGTCCACTTGTAGTAGTCCTCTTCGGTGGTGTCGACGACACGGGTCCAGTCGAAGGAGTACCCGACCTTTTTGAGCTGGTCGGAGAACTTCGCGATGTTCTGGTCCGTGACCTGACGGGGGTGCATGCCGGTCTTGATGGCATAGTTCTCGGTCGGGAGGCCGTAGGCGTCAAAGCCGATCGGGAACAGGACATTGTAGCCCTGCATCCGGCGTTTGCGGGACACGACTTCGAGGCCGGAATAGGCCTTGATGTGTCCGACGTGCATGCCGGCGCCCGACGGGTACGGGAACTCGACAAGGCCGTAGAACTTCGGCTTTTCGGAGAAGTCGACGGCATGGAACACACCGGCGTCTTCCCACTTGTCCTGCCATTTTTTCTCGACAGATTTAAAGTCGTAGGCTTTCATTTCTCAACAGTCCTTTATGGTTAAGATGGTTTATATACAGAGTTTCGGGCGATTTACAGTTCGATCTCCTCAGCGTCTGCCCAGAGGCGCTCGAGGTTGTAGTGGCTGCGGGCGTCGGGCTCGAAGATGTGGCAGATGACGCTGCCGAAGTCGATGAGGTACCAGTCGGAGGCCTTGCCTTCGAGGTGGCCGGGGACGCCGGCTTCCTTCATCTGGAACTCGACTTCTTCCGCGAGGGACTTGACCTGGGTGCTGGACGTACCGGTCGCGAGCACGAAGTACTCGGCTACGAAGGTGAGGTCCGCGACCTTCAGGACTTTGACTTCCTGGGCTTTCTTCGCGTCCAGGACTTCGGCGATTTTTTTGGCTTCTTCTAACGATGTCATTAAGATGGTTTCCTCCAATAGATACTTGTCTTATGCTTTGCTGGCGGATTCTTCGAAGGCGGCGCCGAGTTCGGCGGCCACTTCGTTATACATGGCGAACGTGTCATAGTTCACGACACGGTAGCGCTCTAACAAAGAGATGAGCGTGAATCGCCCACCGATGAGGATGGCCTCATCCAGGTTCCGGTACGCGGCTTCCCGCACGCGCTCCACTCCGGGGTAGTCCCGCTCGATGGACACGTAGTCCGCGACGTAGAGGACCTTTTCCAGGGGGCTCATGTTGGGCCGTCCGGTTGTATGGTATTTTATAGCACGGATCATATCCGCGTCAAGGATGCCGAGCTCGTCCCGGATGAAGGCTGCGCCGGCCGGTGCGTGCCAGAGTTTTTTGTTCTGGATGACGTGGTCCGGCAGGTCGTCGCCGAGCTGCGTCATGTACCGTTCCTGTTCGTCCCAGGGGCGGTTTTTTTCGATGTCGTGGAGCAGCCCGCAGAGGTAGGCTTTGCCCGCGTCCACGCCGTTGAGTTCCGCCAGTTCTTTTGCGGCGTCCGCCACGTTCAGGGAGTGGGCGTATCGGCGTTCGTCGACCTGGTTTTTCAGGAGTTCTTTGTACTCTTCGACTTTCGCGAGGTGCGCTTCCAGTTCCTCCGGGGTCAGTTCCCGGGTGCCGGCGGTGCAGACGTTGGCCGCCTCCGCCGACTGGAGCGCCACTTCCAGTTCCGGGTTCGCGGGGTTCTCCCACAGTTTTTTCAAGGTGTCGTCGCTCATTGGTATAACCCCCGTTCCAGGATATAGTCGAGGACCTTCCGGTCCAGCAGGTAATTGAGTTTTTCTTTGGCGATCGGCCTCTCCGCCTTTTTGACGAGCGTCCGGACTTCCGTGGAGCTCACCGGGAAGGGCTCGCTCTCGAAGAAGAGGAACCGGCCGGCCTCATACTGTTCCGGATAGTTCTCCTTCGCAAAGGTCTCGAGTTCCTCCACCGTACACTCGCGGGAGCGGATGGTGGAGACCAGGACCGCGCCGTCGAGGACCCGTTCCGGATACTTCCAGTGCGGCAGGTACAGGAGCATGTCGTCTCCCATGACGAAGTAGAACTCGGCGGGGGTCTTCTCACCGGTCTCCGGGTCGACCTCGTCGTACTGCTCGTGCAGGTCTTCGAGGGTCATCCAGGTGTAACTGGTGTCTCCCCGGGCGATCTCATAGTCCGAGACTTCGAACGGTGATTCTTCTTCGGCGGTGTCTTCGAAGCAGAGGCGGCACATCGCCAGACGGTCTTCGCCGGAGGCGAGGTCGGGCGCCGCTTTGTGGGGCGGCACGAACGTCGGGATGATGAGCACCTTGTCGAGGGGCAGGCCGATGGCGGCCATCTGATCACGGAAATCTTCCGCGATGTGCCGGTGGCCTTTGTGAGGCGGGTTGAATGTCCCGCCGAAGATCCCGATGCGCATAGGGTTGGTCCTCTCTGGTGCTCTCGCTTTGGTTCTTGACTGCTGCTTGCCGGTCGCTTACCGCTTCTGGCGAAGCTTGTGCGTGCCTTTGGCTTCCAGCTTCGCTTTCCGCTTCTTGGCAGCCGCGGCTTTCTTGATGTTCTGCTCTTTCTGTTTTTCCTTGTCGTGCTTCTCCTGACTGTAGCGGTACAGGATGATAACGCCGCCCACGACGCCGATGACTTCGGCACCGGTGGCTTTGCTCAGTTCCTCGGCCGCCTCCTTCGGGGAGATCGGCGTCGTCTCGAGGAGCACACGGACTTTGATGAGCTCTCGGGTGGTGAGGGCTTCATCGACTTGTTTATAGAAGGCTTCGGACAGGCCGCCCTTGCCGATCTGGAAAATGGGGTCCAGATGGTGGGACTCTGCCCGGAGAGCCGCTCGTTCTTTACTGGTCAAATGGGTTTCTCCTTTTGCTTTTGTTTCGCTCTTGCTTTTGCTTCGCTCTTGCTTTTGCTTCGCTCTGGCTTTTGCTTCGCTCTTGCTTTTGTTTCGCTCCGGCTTTTGTTTCGCTCTGGCTTTTGCTTCGCTCCGGCTTTTGCTTCGCTCTGGCTTTTGTTTCGCTCTTGCTCTGCTTTCGCTCGAGCTAAGCTTCTTTCTAAACTTATAACTCTCTTTTCAGAATGTCGTACATGTTTTGCAGGCCGCGGCTGCGGTGGGACTGGCTGTCCTTGACTGCCGGCGGGACTTCGCCGAAGGTCTGCGTGAATTCGCCGGTCGCAGCCTGTTCGTTGGACTCGGTGCCGGCGGTGGAGACGAGGAACAGCGGGTCGTAGCCGAAGCCGCCGTTGCCGTGTCGCTCGTGGGCGATCCGCCCGTAGCACTCGCCGCGGGTCACGAACTCCCGGCCGTCCGGGAAGACCGCCGCGACGGCCGCCACGTAGTGGGCGGTGCGCTGCTCGTCGGGGACGTCGGCAAGGAGGCGCAGAAGCTTGTCGTTGTTCGCCTCGTCGTCGCCGTTCGTCTCTCCGTCCCCGCTCCAGCGGGCGGAGTAGAGACCCGGGGCGCCGTCGAGGGTGTCGACGCAGAGGCCCGAGTCGTCCGCGAGCGTCGGGACCCCGGCGAGCATGCAGCCCGCCCGCGCCTTGATGAGCGCGTTCTCTTCAAAGGTGGTCCCGGTCTCTTCGACATCCGGGTATTGCAGGCCCAGTTCTCCGGCGGTCTTGATCTCGATACCCAGAGGCGCGAGGATCCGGGAGAACTCGGTCTTCTTATGTTTGTTTTGCGTTGCGATCAAAAAAATCATGTATGTTTCCTGTATATTACTTTAGAATTGTCGCTTTTAATTGTTGCTTTGCCAGACTACTTCCAATCAAAAGTCAAGTTCTCGCAGTTTGGTCGGAACAGGTTCCGACCTTTTCCGGCTTTGACACAATCAAGTCGGAACTTCCTGTCGATTCACTCAGATGCTTTCGCCATTTCTCCATCTATTTTCAGATTCCTATCAAATGAGATGGGGGTTTCTCCATCTATTTGCGTGTTTCCCTCAATTCAGATGGAGAAAAGTGGCAAAATCTTTTGTTTTCTCCATCTGGGTTTAAGCTTTTTCCACTTTAGATGGAGTTTTTCCATCTATTCAAAGAGGTTTTAGGATTCAGATGGAGTCACTGGCTTTAAAGCTGCGCTTCGACGGCGGCGAGTTTGGCGCGGGTGGCGTCGATGCGCTCCTGGAGGCGCTGCTTCATTGCCGGGTTCCAGGTGGCGGCCATGGCGGCTTCCGCGTCGGCGATCTGCTTGCGGTACTCGGCAGCCTTGGCGTTCAGTTCTTCGAGCAGCGCCGGGTCGATCGCCGGGGAGGCTGCCTGAGCGGCAGCTTCCGCTGCGGCCTTGGCTTCTGCTTCGGCCTTCGCCTGTGCTTCGGCGGCGAGTCTGGCTTCTTCGGCGACACGAGCTTCGGCTTCTAAGCGGGCTGCTTCTGCAGCTTCGGCCTCGGCTTTTGCCTGAGCTTCGGCGGCGAGGCGAGCTTCTTCGGCGGCACGGGCTTCGGCTTCGGCCTGAGCGCGGGCTTCCGCTTCGGCTTTGGCTTTTGCTTCGGCGGCAGCGGCGGCCTCAGCGCGTGCGGCGTCTTCCGCTTCGCGGCGGGCCTGGACCTCGGCGCGCTGGCGGGCCTGCTCTTCGGCGCGGGCCTTTTCGGCTTCACGCTCGCGGGCGGCCGCGGCCTTGCGGGCCTCTTCGGCCTTCTTCTGCTCGGCCTTGCGGGCGGCCGCAGCGTCGGCAGCTTTCTGCTTCTCGGTCAGCTCGCCGGCAGCGGCGCCGGTCAGGGCAGCGGCGGCAGCCGCCTTCGCGGCGCTGACGTCCGTACCGAGGATCATATCGATGTCCGCGCCGGCGTCCGTCAGCAGCGCTTCGGAACGGGCCAGGGCACGGCGTTCATTCTTGGAAAGGTCGCGGGTCTCGGCGAACTTATGCAGGGAGCGGACCTGCTTCGCGGCCTCCTGGAGCAGGACGACTTCTTCCGGTTCTTTGTCGGAGAGGTCGATGCCCTCGAGGAGCGCGGAGTTGGCCGCCTCTTCTTCGGCGGCGGCGATGCGTGCCGCTTCCTCCATCGCCTTGCGTTCGGCAATGGCTTCTTCGCTGAGGTAGTCCGGGTTCTCGGACATCTGCAGGTTCTCGGAGAGCGCCTCGTTGATGAGGTTCTCCTGCTCTTCGGCCAGCGGCTCGAACAGAGAGGCTGCGAAGGACTCCGCCTTGAACGGCTGGAGGTCGTCGATGCCTTCGCCGAGACCGATGAACTTGACCGGCAGTTTCAGGTCGTTCTTGATGGACAGGACCACGCCGCCGCGGGCCGTGCCGTCGAGTTTCGTCAGCACGATGCCGGAGACTTCGCAGACCGCCATGAACTCTTTAGCCTGAGAGATGGCGTTCTGGCCGGTGGTCGCGTCGAGGACCAGGAAGATCTCCCGGTCGGAGTAGGGCAGTTCGCGGTCGATGACCTTGTAGATCTTGCCGAGTTCTGCCATGAGGTTCTTCTTGTTATGGATCCGGCCCGCGGTGTCGCAGATGATGACGTCCGCTCCGCGGTTGATGCCCGCGTGGATGGTGTCGAAGACGACCGCGGCGGGGTCAGCGCCTTCATCGTGTTTGACCATGTCGACGCCGGCGCGGTCGGCCCAGATCTGCAGCTGGTCGATCGCCGCCGCACGGAACGTGTCCGCAGCGCCCAGGATGACTTTGCGTCCGGTGGACTCGAAGTAGTGGGCCATCTTGCCGATGGTCGTGGTCTTGCCGACGCCGTTGACGCCGATGACCAGGATGACCGCCGGAGTGGTCAGGAAGTCGATGGTCTCGTCCTTGCCGAGCATGTCGGAGACGACCTGCTTGATGACTTCGCGGACTTCCGCCGGGTTCGAGATCCCGGCCGACTTCACCCGGTCCTTCGTCTCTTCGACGATCTGTTCCGACGTCATGACGCCGACATCGGACATGACGAGCACTTCGACGAGTTCCTCGTACAGGTCCTCATCGATGGACTCGAAGGAGCCGAGGACGTTGTCCAGGTTCCCGGAGAAATTGTCGCGGGTCTTCTGCATCCCGCGGTTCATTTTTCTTCTAAACAGTGCCATAGGGGCCTCCTTGTGGCGATTTACTGATATATGGGTAAGTCAAATTTCTTTCTTCTCCGGCAAAACCCCCGAAGCCCACAGCCCTTGGGTTCGCTTCGCGGCGCTGCGCGCTGTGCAGTCTCACTTGGAAACGCCGGATTTTGCCTCCGAAGAAAAAAATTGCCTTATCTCGTTTAATTCAATCCAAGTTCCTTCGCCATGTCGGCGGTGCGCAGGCTGAGGAGCTTCGAAACGCCCTCCTCCTGCATGGTGACGCCGTACATGATGTCGGCTTCTTCCATGGTGCCGCGGCGATGGGTGATCAGGATGAACTGGGTGTTGTCCGTCATGTTCCGCACGTACTGCGCGAAGCGGGCGACGTTGACGTCATCCAGCGCGGCCTCGACCTCGTCGAAGATACAGAACGGGGCGGGCGTGACTTTCAGGATGGCGAACAGCAGCGCGATGGCGGACAGGCCCTTCTCGCCGCCGGACAGAAGGTCGATGTTCTGGACGTTCTTGCCCGGGGGCTGGACCTCGATGCTGATGGGGCTTTCCAGGATGTCCGATTCATCTTCGAGGACCAGGGCCGCTTTACCGCCGCCGAAGAGTTCGGTGAAGGTGGAGCCGAAGGCCTTGTTGATGCGGGCGAACTGGACCGAGAACTGTTTGGCCATGTTCCCGGTGAGTTCCTGGATGAGGTCGAGGAGTTCTTTGCGGGACCGTTCTACATCGCCGATCTGCTCGGAGAGGAACTCATACCGCTCGGACACTTCCTTGTATTCTTCGATGGCGCCGACGTTGACGGAGCCAAGGGCTTTGATGCTCTGGCGGACTTCGGTGAGGGCGCCTCGGGTCCCGGTCGGGTCCTCGGTGGGGGCCGCCACTTCCGCGGCTTCGCGGCGGGTCAGCTCGTACTCGTCGAACAGCTTGTTGACGGTCTCGTCGTAATCCCGCAGCATGTTGGCTTTGCGCTCTTCGAGGCGGGCCAGTTCGCCGGAGATCTGTTCCCGCTCCGTGGTCTTGTTCCGTTCGAGGTGGCGCAGTTTTTCGCTGTCGGCCTGACGCTCTTCGCGCTCGGCGGCAAGGGCGTCGATCTGCTCACGCGATGAATCGCCCTTTGCTTTCAGGGCGGTGACCTCTTCGTTCAGAGCGGCGATCTGCTCACGCAGCTTGTCGTTCTCTGCCCGGATGCCGGCGATCTCCTCGTCGAGGGCGCGTCCCTTGTCGTCCGCGTCGGCGACGGTCTCTTCGTACCGGCGGATGGTGTCGCGGTGCGCCTCCATGTCCTTCGTGAGGGACAGGATGGCGAGGTTCAGTTCGACGGTGGCGGCGGAGGCGTCTTCGAAGGACTTGCGGATCTCCTCCATGCGGCCCGTCGCGTCGTCCGCCTTCTGTTCGACGGCATTGACCTGGGCTTCGAGCTCTTTCTCGTCCTTTTCGGCCGCTTCCATCTCTTTCTTCAGTTCGGCGATCCGCTCGTTCGCGGTGGCCTGCTCCGCCTCGATCTCCTCGAGGGCGGTGCCGACGGTGGAGAGCTGGCTCTCGGCCAGTTCCAGCGCGGACTCGGCGCGGACCTGCTCCTCATTCGCGTTGATGAGGTCTGCCTGGACCGCTTCCAGTTCGGCGCCGGCGTTCGCGGCTTCCGCTTTCGCCTTGTCGAACTCGGCTTCGGCGGCGGCCATCTTCTCGGCCAGTTTCTCCGCCTCTTTGCGCAGGTTCTCGATCTCACCGGACCGGGCCATGAGGCCCGCGTTCTTCACCCGGGAGCCGCCGGTCATGGAACCGCCGGCGTTGATGACCTGTCCGTCGAGCGTGACGATCTTGAACCGGTTTTTATACTTCCGGCCGAGGCTGACCGCCGCGTCCATGTCTTCCACGACCACGGTCCGGGCCAGCTGGGCCGAGACGATGTCTGCATACTTTCGGTCTGCCTTCACAAGGTTGGCAGCGATATCGATGTATCCGAAGCAGTCGTCGAGGCCGGATTCCTGCAGGGTCTTGCCGCGGATGGCGGAGATGGGAAGGAACGTGGCGCGGCCGCCGCGGGTGTTCTTCAGGAACTGGATGGCCTGCTTCGCGTTGTTCTCGTTGTCGACGACCAGGAACTGGACGGCGCCGCCGAGGGCGGTCTCGATGGCAACGGAGTACTTGTCCGGCACCGTGATGAGCTGGGACAGCGGACCGTGGATCCCCTTCAGGGTCCCGCGGCGGGCTTCCCGCATGACGGATTTGACCGCGCCGGCATAGCCTTCCATATTTTTCTCGAGGTCTTCGAGCATCCGGACTCTGCCGGACTTCTGCTCGGACTCGCGGCGCAGGGCCTCGAAGGCCTCCCGCTTCTGGGCGAGCTTCTCGTCCCGCTTCTGCTGCCGGAGTTCATAACCGTCGATCGAGTTCTGCAGGGACGTGACCGCCTCGTTGCATTCCTCGAGGTGCTTTTTCGCTTTTTCCACTTCCGTGGACAGGTTTAAGTGCAGGGTACGGCGCTCGCCGGCGGACTCTTCCGCTCTCGCGGTGCGGTCTTTGACCTCTTCGATCGCGGTCTCGGCGGCGGACTTCCGGATGCGGGCGTCCGACAGCTTTGCGGCCAGTTCGGACAGCTCCTGCGCGTTGGAGTCCTGCGCGTCTTCCTGTTTGCTGATGGCCTCGCGGAACTCTTCGCTCCGTTTGGCGATGTCTTCCATCTCGGTCTGCTTTTCGGCGATTTGCGCCTGCAGCTTCGCGATCTCCCCGTTCGCGGCCTCGATGAGGGCCCGGTTCTCGGCCTGACTCTCGGTCTGGGTCTGCTTGTCCTGGGAGAGACGCTCGATGGTCTGTTCGTTGAGTTCGATGGTGTTCTCGGCGACCGCGATGTTCGCGTTGCGTTCGGCGATCTGTTCTTCATCGCCCGATGCCGCGAGGCGGATCTCCTCGATCTTGAGGGTGATGGTCCGCACCGCTTCGTTCGCCGCTTCGGTGTCCGCTTCGATCTTGGCGAGCGCCTCTTCGGCGTCGTGGTACTGCATGCCGGAGACTTCGATCTTGTGCTCCTGCTCTTCGAGGCGGGTCTTCAGGTTGTCGATATTGTAGAGCCAGAGGGAGATCTCCAGCTGTTTCTTCTGTTCGGCGAGGACCAGGAACTTCTGGGCCTTTTCGCTCTGGGTCTTGAGGGGGCCGACGCGGGACTCGAGTTCCGCGAGGATGTCTCTCAGACGGACGAGGTTCTCCTCGGCGCGGTCGAGGCGCCGCATGGCGTCCTGACGGCGGTACCGGAAGTGGGAGATGCCGGCCGCTTCTTCGAGCATATCGCGGCGTCCGGTGGACTTGGACGAGACCATGTCCGCGACCTTGCCCTGGGAGACCATCGAGTAGCCGTCCCGTCCGAGACCGGTGTCCATGAAGAGCTCGTTGATGTCCTTCAGTCGGACCGTTTCGCCGTTGATGCGGTATTCCGACTCGCCCGAGCGGAAGTACCGGCGGGTGACGGAGACCTCCTTCTTGTCGTAGGGCAGACTGCCGTCCGAGTTGTCGAGCCGCAACGTGACCTCCGCGTACCCCAGAGCACGGCGCTTGTCCGTGCCGCCGAAGATGACGTCTTCCATTTTCGAGCCGCGCAGGTTCTTCGTGGACTGCTCGCCGAGGACCCAGCGGACCGCGTCGGAAATATTCGATTTTCCGGAGCCGTTCGGGCCCACGACCGCCGTCATACCGCGGTCAAATTCCAGCACGGTCTTGTCCGGGAAGGACTTGAAACCCTGCAGTTCGAGTGCTTTCAAAACCATAAGTAGTTGGTCTCCTTAAGTTGGCGATTTACTGGTGGATCTCGTTTGCCGGGGCAAACAATCAGTCATTTAAAATTGCAACTTCATATTTGTGCAAATTCTCATCTGCTTTCACCTGGCAGTCATAGCCAAGTCTCTTCAGCTCTTTGAGATTCTCCCTCTTCTGCCCGACCATTTTGGAAAGTTCCGTGGGTGCGACGAGGAGGGTGGCGGTTTTGGCGTCCACCGGCGAAGCATCAGGTGTGACGCCGAGCGCCGCGAGGGCGCGGGCGAGGTAGATCCGGCTTTCGCAGAGTTCGCGAAAGGCGGGGTGGTACGCGCCGGCGAGGCAGCCGTCTTCGACGCCGCCTCCGGAGTGGAGGCCGAGGCGGATGACGGCGATGCCCGCGTCGTCGAACTTCGAAAGGAGTTCGGCGCAGAGCGGTACCGCGTCGTCGAGGGTCTGCGGGGTGTACTCGCCGGCTCGCCAGAGCCGCGCGAGTTCCGTGCCCTCCAGCACGACCGTCGGGTAGACGCGGACCGTGGCCGGCGCCAGCGCGATGAGTTCGTCCGCTGTGCGGAGCGCACCGTCATCGGTGTCTCCGTAGAGGCCGGTCATCATCTGGAGGCCGAGCTCGAAGCCGCGCGCCTTGATGAGGCGCGAAGCCGTTCGCACGTCGTCCGCGGTGTGCCCGCGTCGGTTGAGTGCCAGGACCCGGTCGTCCATGCTCTGGGCGCCGAGTTCGATGGCTTCCACGTGGTACGTCTTCAACAGGTCGAGGACCTCGTCATCAATGTAGTCGGGCCGGGTCGAACACCGGATGCCGGTGACCACCGTCCCGATGTACGGCTGGACCGCTTCGAGCAGGGACACCATGTAGTCCCGGTCGATGCCGGTGAAGCTCCCGCCGAAAAAGGCGAGCTGGGCACCGGTCGTGCCGTGCGCCTCTGCCGTGAGGATGGCGTTCCGGACGTCGTCCGGCGTGCAGGTCTGCAAACCGGCGCCCTGTGCGGTCTCCCCCACGATGACGTTCTGGTTGCAGAACGTGCACTGCTGCGGGCATCCGACGTGGTTCACGAACAGCGCGATGTTCGCGTGTTTCTCCCCTGCCATCTTACAGGCCCATGAGCGCCAGTGCTTCTCTGGCGGCTTCCTGTTCGGCCTGCTTCTTGGTGCGGCCGATGCCTTTTCCGATGACGTTGGAGTTCAGGTGCACTTCGACTTCGAAGCGCTTGTTGTGGTCCGGTCCGGACTCGCCGGAGAGGACATATTGGAGCTGCTCTTCGGGGTTCTTCTGGATGATCTCCTGGAGCTGCGTCTTGTAATCTTTGAACGTGATGGTCTTCTCTTCGACGGCCGTCATGACGAACCGCAGCACGAACTCGCGCGCGGGGTCGATGGACCCGTCGAGGTAGATGGCGGCGATGACCGCTTCGAACGCGTCGGACACGATGGATGCCCGCTCCCGGCCGCCGTTCTTCTCTTCCCCTTTGCCGAGGAGGAGGTACGAACCGAGGTCGATCTGCTTCGCGAACTCGAAGAGGCTCTCTTCACAGACCGTGCTGGCGCGCAGTTTGGTCAATCGCCCCTCGGGGATGTCGCGGAACGCGTGGAAAAACTTGTCCGCCGTAATGAAGCCGAGGACCGAGTCGCCGAGGAATTCGAGGCGCTCGTTGTACTTGTGTCCCGGGCCCTGTTCGTTCGCATAGGAGGAGTGGGTCAGCGCGGTGTCGAGGAGGTACAGGTCCGAAAACGTGTACCCGAGCTTGCCTTCCAGTTCGTGGAGGGCCGCTTCCCGTTCTTCCGTCAGCCTGGGCGATTTACTGCTCATTCTCGTCTGCCTCCGCTTTCTTCGGGAGGTTCTCCTCGATGGTGGCGATGGCGCCGCTCTCGGTGAAGGAGATGGCCTGACGGATGGCGTTCTTGAAGGCGACTTCCTTCGAGGAGCCGTGCGCCTTGATGACGGGCTTCCGGACGCCGAGGATCGGCGCGCCGCCGACGGCGTTCGCGTCGAACTTCGTCTTGAGTTCCTTGAGGCCGCCCTTCAGGATGAGGGCCGCGACTTTGGTCATGGCGGACTTCATCATGACCTCTTTGACGTTCGAGAAGAGCGTGAGGGCCACACCTTCGTAGGTCTTCAGGAAGACGTTGCCGGTGAAGCCGTCGCAGACGACGACATCGGCCACACAGGCCGGGACGTCTCTGGCTTCGGCATTGCCGATGAAGTGGATGTGCTCATTCTGCTCGAGCAGCGGGTACGCGTGCTTCTGCAGTTCCGTGCCCTTGTTCGGCTCGACGCCGATGTTGAGGAGCCCGACCTTCGGGTCTGCGACGCCCATGACCTTGTCCATGTAGACCGAGCCCATGAGGGCGAAGGTGTTGAGGGCTTCCGGCGTGACTTCGATGTTCGCGCCGCCGTCGATGAGCATGAAGTTGCCCTTGTCGCCGGGCATGATGGTGGCGATGGCGGGGCGGCGTACGCCCTTGATGCGCTTCACGATGAAGATGGCGCCGACGACCAGGGCTCCGGTGGAGCCGGCCGACACCAGTGCATCGCCTCTGCCCTCTGCAAGAGCGCGGCAGGCCACGCCGAGGGAGCTGTTCTTGTACTGTTTGAGAAGGCTGCGGGGGTCTTCCTCCACGGGGATGAACCCGTCCGCGGTCTCGATGTCCATGCCGGACAGGTCGATGTCATTCTCTTTTGCGCAGGCGCGGATCTGCTCCTCGTCTCCGCAAAGCAGAATGTCACAACCGAATTCGTTCTTCGCCGCGACCGCGCCCTTCAGGATCTCGAGGGGGGCATTGTCGCCGCCGAACGCGTCAACGATGATTCGCATAAGTGACTCTCCTTTGTGTTTTGTTTCGTTTACTTCTGATCGAAATACGCCAAACTGCGTTCCGCGAGTTTCTCGTAGCGCAGTTTTTTGTCTTTGATGCGGGTCTCCAGCGGCGGGAGGACGCCGAAGTTCGCGCCCATCGGCTGGAACTCTTTGACAGAGGGGTCGGCGATGTACCGCGAGAGCGCGCCCATCATCGTCTCCGGCGGGAGGACGAGGGGCTCGTAGCCGGCGGGCCCGCCCGGCAGTGCCTCCAGGAACCGGGCGGCATTGATGCCGGCCAGGATACCGCTCATCGCGGACTCCATGTAGCCTTCGACGCCGGTGATCTGGCCGGCGAAGTAGAGGCCGGGCACCGTGCGGAACTGAAAGTCCGCGTTCAGGAGTTCCGGGGAGTTCAGGAACGTGTTGCGGTGCATGACGCCGTAGCGCAGGAACTCGGCGTGCTCGAGCCCCGGGATCATCGAGAAGACCCGTTTCTGCTCGCCGAACTTGAGGTTCGTCTGGAACCCGACGAGGTTGTACATGGTGCCTTCCGCGGTCTCCTTGCGGAGCTGCAGCGCCGCCCAGGGGCGGTGGCCGGTGCGCGGGTCGGTGAGGCCGACCGGCTTCATCGGGCCGAACCGGATGGTGTCGTGCCCGCGTTTCGCCATGACTTCGATCGGCATGCAGCCTTCGTAGACGCCGCCTTTGTCGAAGTCGTGGAGTTCCGCGGACTCGGCGGAGACGAGGGCCTCGTAGAAGCGCTCATACTCCTCCTTGTTCATGGGACAGTTGATGTAATCGTCCTCCCCGCCCCGGTCGTAGCGGGACTGGGCGAACGCTTTCGTCATGTCGATGGAGTCGCCGGACACGATGGGCGCCACCGCGTCATAGAAATGGAGCGCGGTCTTCCCCTCCGTGTTCTTTTTCGACTTCATCTTTTTCGGCGCGTCCGGGTCTTCCGGGTGCGCGGCGGCCTTCGCAGACAGCGTCTCCTCACAGAGACGGTGGATGTCGTCTGCCAGAGCGTCAGAGGCCAGAGGGCCCGCCGCGATGACCACGACGCCCGCGTCGACGCCGGGCCGCGGGAGGGTCTTCACCTCTTCGCGATGCACGGTGATGTTCGGCACCGCCTCCACCCGCTCCGTGACGAGTTTCGAGAACGCGTCGCGGTCCACAGACAGGGAGCCGCCCGCCGGCACACGGGTCTCGTAAGCGCATTCCACGCACAGAGAGCCGAACCGGCGCATCTCCTCTTTGAGGAGCCCGGCGGCCGAGGCCACCCGCTCCGCTTTGAAGGAGTTCGAACAGATGAGTTCCGCAAAACCGTCCGTCTTGTGGGCAGGGGTGTTTTTTCCGGGGCGCATCTCAAAAAGATGCACCTCTGCCCCGGCCCGGGCCAGCTGCATAGCAGCCTCCACGCCGGCAAACCCGGCGCCGACGACGATGGCGGTCTTCATTGTTTCACTCCTGTCGTTTCAGACAAAAGCTCCGCCTCAGGACCTCCCCGGCCTAACCGTTCCCCCGGAGGGGGCCCCTTCGCCCGGCCCCTCGTCGGACTTTTGTCTTCAATCTTCTGTCTTTTTCTTTCTTTGGATCTTGGCTTCATAGCCGCAGCCGTCCTTGAGGCAGACGAGGTTGCCGCGGTGTTTGAACAGGGACGAGCCGCAGTTCGGGCACTTGTCGCCGCCCGCCGGGACATCCCAGGTGGAGAAGTCGCACTTCGGATAGTTCGAGCAGCCGTAGAAGACATAGCCTCTGCGGGACTTGCGCTTGATGACGTTGCCGCCGCACTTCGGGCAGGCCGCGCCGGTCTCCTCGATGAGCGGCTTCGTGTTCTTGCACTCGGGGTAACCCGGGCAGGCCAGGAACTTGCCGTAACGGCCGGTCTTGATGACCATCATGCGGCCGCACTTCTCACAGGGGACGTCGGTCTTGTCGGACTCGAGCTGGATCTTGACGCCCTTCATGTCGGACTTCGCCTTGTCGAGGGTCGTCTCGAGGTCGTCGTAGAATTCACGGAGGATCTTCACGTAGTCCTCAGTGCCTTCGGAGACCTTGTCGAGGTCGGTCTCCATGCCGGCCGTGAACTTCGTGTTGACGATCTTCGGGAACTGCTTCTCGAGCAGTTTCGTGACCTCTTCGCCGAGTTCCGTCGGTTTGAGGCTCTTCGCCTCGCGGACGACGTACTCCCGGTTCAGGATGGTCGAGATGATGGAGGCGTAGGTCGACGGACGGCCGATGCCGTTCTCTTCCAGGGTCTTGATGAGGGACGCCTCGGTGTAGCGGGCCGGCGGCTGGGTGAAGTGCTGGTTGCCGAGCAGCTCGCGGAGTTTCAGGATGTCGCCGACTTTGAGGTCGGGAAGCATGGAGCCGGCTTTCTCGTCGTCGACGTTGTAGAGGGTCGTGAACCCGTCGAACTTGACGCTGTAGCCGGAGGCGGAGAACATGCAGTACTCGTTCGGACTGCCGTTCGGGTCGGCCGCTTTGATCTCCACTTTCATGGTGTTCTGGACGGTGGCCGCCATCATGGAGGCGATGAACCGCTGCCAGATGAGACGGTACAGTTTATACTGATCGGACGTCAGCGAGCCGCGGACTTCGTCCGGAGTCAGCGAGATGTTGGTCGGGCGGATGGCCTCATGGCCGTCCTGCGCGTTGTTCCGCTGCTTGAAGTAGCGGGGTTTGTCCGGGACGTACTGCGGGCCGTAGGCGGACTTGATGTACGCCGCGGCAGCCGCGCGCGCCTCGTCCGAGATGCGCAGGGAGTCCGTTCTCATGTAGGTGATGAGACCGACCTGGGTGCCTTTGATGTTGACACCTTCGTACAGCTCCTGGGCCACCTTCATGGTGCGGCGGGCCTGGAAGCCGAGGCGGCGGGACGCGTCCTGCTGCAGGGTGGACGTGATGAACGGCGGCGCCGGCTGTTTGCGGCGGGTGCCCTTCTTCACGGAGTCCACGACATAGACGGCGTTCTCGAGCCGGCCGAGATACTTGTCGGAGGTCTCTTTGTCGTTGATCTCGACTTTGCCCTTTTCATCGGCGGTGAGGGCGGCCGGGAAGACGCGGCGGGAGCCGGGCGGGCTGAACTTCGCGTCGATGCTCCAGTACTCTTCCGGTTTGAAGTCCCGGATCTTCTTCTCCCGGTCCACGATGAGCCGCAGGGCCACGGACTGGACCCGGCCGGCGGAGAGACCGCGGCGGATCTTCTGGGAGACGAACGGCGAGATGCGGTAGCCGACGAGACGGTCCAGGATGCGGCGCGCCTGCTGCGCGTCGACGAGGTCCTGGTTGATGGCCCGCGGATGCTTCATGCCCGCTTCGATGCCGGACTTGGTGATCTCGTTGAACGTGACACGGTTCTTGTCCTTGAGATCGAGACCCATGACGGTAGCGAGGTGCCAGGCGATGGCTTCCCCTTCCCGGTCAGGGTCGGTCGCGAGATAGATGTTGTCATACTTCTTCGCGTCGTCCTGCAGCTCTTTGACGAGCTTTTCCTTCCCCTTGATGACCGCGTACTTCGGTTCAAAGTCATTTTTGACGTCGACGTTGAGTCTGGCGGCCGGTAAATCGCGCACGTGGCCCATGCTGGCCGTGACATCGTAGTCCGATCCGAGGACGGACTTGATGGTGCGGATCTTGGTCGGGGACTCGACAATGATGAGATTCGACATGCAATTTACTCCTGTATTCGGTGAATTTCTTTAATATATTAGATTACATACTATTTTAGGCGAACTCGCCTTGATTTCCTATTATTGTATGTAGTCGGCGATTTGTCAAGAGAAAAGGAAAACGGGCAACAAAATAGACCGCGGACCTCAGACGAGGTCCGCAGCCTTTTTTACAGGTATTGGAATCAATCAGGTGTAGATGCCTTTGCCGTCGACGGCGGGAACGTTGTCGCACTCGATGTGTTCTGCATACCAGAGGACGACCTTGCCGGGAAGGAACTTGGTCAGATAGTAGTCTCTGTGGACCTTGAGGGTCGGGAAGCTGATGGACTTGCCCTTCCGCGCATCCTTGATCGCCTTCTTCGCAACATGGGGGCCGGTGGTGACGCCGGGCAGCTTGATGATGGGGGTGACCTCATCGGGCTTGAATTTCATGAGTTCGGTGTCGACCCAGCCGGGGCAGCAGCAGGTGATCTTGATGCCTTTGCCCTTGAGCTCTCTCTCAAGACCCTTGGTGTAGAACCGAAGAGCGACCTTGGAGGCAGCATAGGTGTTGTTGAAGGGCAGCGGCTGGAAGCTGGCGGCCGAGGAGACGTTCAGCAGGATGGAACCCTTCTTGAGGTAAGGGATGCAGATATAGCACATGGCGATATTGCCGACGCCGTTGGTGCGGATCGTGGCAAGGAACCGGGGAAGGTCCGCGCCGGGCTTATAGAGCGCACGGGTGCCGGCGCAGTTGATGAGCCACTTGACGGTGGGATTCTTCTCCTTCAGAACATCCTGGAATGCCATCATGGAGGCGTCGTCCGTAACGTCCACGGCATAGGGGACGATCTTGTCGCCAAACTCGTCCTTGAGTGCCTGCAGTTTCGCCTCGGTACGTCCGATGACCCAGATCTCGTCGATCCCTTTTTCGTTCTTGAGCTGTCTTACAAATTCTTTGCCGATTCCTCCGGCGGCGCCGGTGACGATAATGATATTCATACTAACTCTCCCTTAAATAATTATTTCAAAACATTAATGGATCTCTGCGACCGTGCGGAACGCGCTCTTCGTCGCGCCGAGGATGGTGCCGACTTTGTCAGCGTCGCCGACCGCGCAGACGTTCGAACAGACCTTCTTCGCGACATCCACGAGCTCGTTCTGGCTCCGGACGCCGGTGGCGAAGAAGACATAATCCGCTTTCGGTCTGACCTTTTCGCCGAACCGGTTCTCCACGACGACTTCGCCGTCACCGATCCCGGTCAGCTTGGACGAGGTCAGGAACTGAACGCCGTTTTCACAGAGTTTCGGGTACAGGTCATTGTAGAGCAGTCTGTAGACACCGGGGCCGATCTTGTCGAGCATTTCGACGATCGTGACCTGGTTGTCCTGTGCCATGAAGTACTCCGCGGTCTCGAGACCGGTGAGGCCGGAACCGACGACGACGACATTTTTGCCCGTCAGTTTCAGTTCCTGCATCATGGCGTCCGCGCCGGTCATGACCGTGTCTTTGTCGGCGCCGGGGATGCTCTTCGGTACGCCGGGTTTGCCGCCGGTGGCGACGACGACCGCGTAAGGAGCATAGTCTTTCAGAGTCTGCTCGGTGACGCCCTGGTTGTAAAGGATCTTCGCACCGGCGGCTTCCGCGCGGTGGGTCAGATCGTTGATCGCCCAGTCCATCTTCTCTTTATGAGGCGGCTTGTTGGCGGCGTTCAGCTGTCCGCCGGAGCAGGCCTCTTTCTCGAGGACGACGACGTCGAATTCGCGGTCGGCCAGTTCTCTCGCGGCGGTCAGACCGGAGGGGCCGGCACCGATGACGACGACTCTTCTGCCCTTGCCGTCCTTCGGGATGTTCTTGTATTCGATCTCACGGCAGCAGCGCGGGTTCAGGGCACACTCGGTCGGTTCCATATAGAAGCCGTTTTCGACCAGTTTCTGGAAGCAGGCCAGACATCCGATGCAGCGCTGGATGTCTTCCGGACGGCCCTCTTTGGCCTTCTTTGCCCATTCGGGGTCTGCCAGGAGCGGACGGCCGAGGCCGATGAAGTCCTGGACACCGTCTTCGAGCAGTTTCTCGGCGAATTCCGGATTCCGGATGACGCCGACCGCGATAACGGGGATGTTGACCGCTTCTTTGACGGCCTTGACGAAGTAGGCTCTCCAGCCCTCCGGTTTGCTCATCGGTTCGACCGTCTGGTTCGGGGTCTCATAGCCGCCGCAGGAGAGGTCGAGCACAGCGACGCCGGCCTTTTCGAGGCGCTTTGCGATCTCGATGCCTTCATCCATCTGAAGGCCTTTGCCGGGCTCGCCGATGGCCGAATAGAATTCATCGACGGTAAGCCGGACGCTGATGGGGAAGTCCCTGCCGCACTCTTTCTGGATGCCTTCGATGATCTCGAGGATGAACCGCATGCGGTTCTCCAGGCTTCCGCCGTACCGGTCGGTCCGCCGGTTGGTGTGCGGAGAGAAGAACTGCTGGATGAGATAGCCGTGGGAGCCGTGGAGCTCGACGCCGTCGGCGCCGGCTTTCTGGACACGGACCGCCGCGTCGATGAACTGCTTCTGCAGTTTGTGGATCTGCGGGATGGTCAGGGCACGGGCACGGGACGGCAGGTTGCCGGAGCGGGTCGGGTCCAGGGGGACATTGGAGGCACTGACTGCCCGGGCGAAGAAGTACTTCTGATATTTCAGAAGGAACGGGTTCGTCTCGAGGAGCGGGAATGCTCTCGTCATGAGTGCTCTGGACAGCGGGATCACGAAGTCCCAATAGTGCGGGATGAACTTCGCGGGCATTTCCATCAGACCCCAGATGGTCTGCAGGAGCACGACGTTCTGACGGCCGGCATGGTGGAGCTGAACGAAGATCTTCGCGCCGTTTTCATGGATCTTCTCGATTCCCTTGCGCAGAGACTCGATGTTTTCATCTCTGGCCATAGAGACCTGGAACGGAAGTCCGACGCCGTTGGTCTCGTTGACGCGGACGATACCGGTGATGATGAGGCCGACGCCGTCTTTCGTACGGGCGTCATAATAGTCGATCCAGCGCTGGCCGACTTTACCGTCGGGTTCCGCGACGTCTGTCCCCATGGGGACCATGACGATGCGGTTGCGGATCTCGACATTGCCGATCTTCCCCGGTGTAAACAGTTTTTCGAATTTCATGCTTTAACACCTTTTCATTTCGCTTTTTTTGCCTGTCTCATGATTTTTTTATAGTTGGGGATCTCCTTGGAAAGGTCGACTTTCTTCGGAGTCTCGCGGCCGATGTCGCCGCGGTATGCACGGTACGGGCCCTCGACGAGCCAGAAATGCGGTCTCATCTTGGCGCCTTTGAAAATACCTCTGTACGTGCCGATCAGCAGATAGGTGCCGTCGCCGACTTTGCGGAGCTCGTCGACCATCTGGACGAGCCAGGTGCCGGTGAAGGGGAACGCGCTGTAGACGAGCGTGTAGACCGGTTTGCCGTCGTACCGGGACGGGCCGATCACGGTTCTCATGGGATAGACCTGGGTCAGCTTGCCGCCGAGTTTCCGGAACAGGTTGTAGCCGCGGCCCATGCCGTCTCCGGTCGGATGGAACGCCTTGCCGAGCCACTCGCTGTTCATCAGCGGGTTGTCGCAGGTCAGTCTCCACTCGAGGTAGTCACGGATCCCGTGATAGCCGAGTTTCGTCGTGTGGTATTCACCGTCCATTTCCTCGATGGCCGGGGCTTCAAGGGTCTTGAAATACTCAAGGAGCTCTTCCTGGGTCATATCCGTAAGGTCCGGAATGCCTCTGTTGTATTTCGGGTCTTGGTTCAACATTACGTTTCCTCCTGTCTAAAAAATAGTTTCCAAAAATGTCGTTAACGAAATAACAACCCTACCTCTTTATTATGGATTTTATGGCCGCGATTTACCTCTGATAATCCGGCGAAACTGCCCATATCTGGACAGTTTCGCCATAGTGTCCATCATTTTTTTGTATACGTATAAACCTTGCCATCCTGTTTGATATAGCGGTTTTTTGTAGTATACTGTGTTCAGAAACGATTTGAGGTGATGTGAAATGAAACTGGATCATCGCGCCGAGCTGACGACCGGCCAGAAGCGGACGACCAACATCATCGTTTCCGCGTTTTTCCTGTTGCTTTCCCGAAAGAACTTCGACAACATCTCCGTCCAGGAGATCTGCCGGAACAGCCTGATCCCCCGCTCCACGTTTTACAATTATTTCGATGACAAATATGACGTGGTCCGCTGGGCCTTCTGGCGGACCATGCATGAGCTCTACCCCGACCTCTACAAAAAGATGAACCACTATGACAACATCGATTACGATGCCGAAGCCATTTACCGGTTCATCGAAAAATACAAGACGGTCTTCCGCAAGATCGCCGTCCAGAACCCGATGTACGGTTCCCTGCACCGGCTCTTCCGGGAGTGCTTCTGTGAATTCGGAGAGATCATCGCCGAGAACTGTACCAGCGGCAAGGAGTATGAATACCCCTACGAAGTGGTGTTCAACACCTATGTCGACGGCCTCATGGCGGTCTTCAATCAGGCCTTCTGGTCCAAAAAGGATTACTCCCTTGAACAGCTGCGAAATTACATGCACGAGATCTATTACAACTGACCGTTTGACCGCTCGAACGAGCGGTCTTTTTCTGTCCGTACATCGCCCGGAGGAACGTAAAGAAAATATTTCAACAAAATTTGTTAAGTGATGGACAATATCAGTTGACGCGATGCACGCAAAAATGGCACAATATATCTGTTATCTTATATCCTTAATTAGGAGCAAAAAGGAGTTGTATCAACATGAGCGAACAGAAGTACAGAATCGAACATGACTCTCTCGGCGAGATGAAAGTCCCGGCAGACAAATACTGGGCTGCCCAGACTCAGCGTTCTCACGAGAATTTTGAGATCGGCGTCGGCATCGAGACCATGCCCCGCGAGATCACCCACGCGTTCGGCATCCTGAAGAAGGCTGCGGCGCAGGCCAACAACGAACTGAACCCCGCCAAGATGACCGATGAGAAACTGGCCGCCATCACCAGGGCCTGTGACGAAGTCATCGCCGGCGAACTCAACGACAACTTCCCGCTGGTCGTCTGGCAGACCGGTTCGGGCACCCAGTCCAACATGAACACCAACGAGGTCATCGCGAACCGAGCCAACGCCATTGCCGGCGTCGAGAAGCTCTGCCACCCGAACGATGACATCAACATGTCCCAGTCCTCCAACGACACCTTCCCGACCGCGATGCACATCGCTGCCGTTCTGGCCGTCGAGGACAAACTCATTCCCGCGGCGGAAGACCTCATCGCCGAGTTCAAGCGCCTCGAGAAAGAGAACGAGGGCATCGTCAAGTCCGGCCGTACCCATCTTCAGGACGCTGTCCCGATCAGCTTCTCCCAGGAGATCTCCGGCTGGCGCTCCTCTCTTGAGAAGGACGTCGAGCTCCTGAAGCTCACCGTCGAACCCCTCAAAGCTCTGGCCCTCGGCGGCACCGCTGTCGGCACCGGCCTCAACGCTCCGGAAGGCTTCGACGTCAAGGTCGCCGAGAAGGTCTCTGCCCTCACCGGCAAGAACTTCGTGACCGCGGAGAACAAGTTCCACGCGCTCACCTCCAAGGATGAGATCGTCGTCGCCCACGGCGCCGTCAAGGCCCTGGCCTGCGACATGATGAAGATCGCGAACGACGTCCGCTGGCTCGCTTCCGGCCCCCGCGTCGGCCTCGGCGAGATCGTCATCCCGGCCAACGAGCCCGGCTCCTCCATCATGCCCGGCAAGGTCAACCCGACCCAGTGCGAGCAGGTCACCATGGTGGCGGTCCAGGTCATCGGCAACGACGTCGCCGTCGGCATGGGCGCCTCCCAGGGCAACTTCGAACTGAACGTCTTCATGCCGGTCATGGCATACAACTTCCTGCAGTCCGCCCGCCTGATGGCGGAGTCCATCGTCTCCTTCCGCACGAAGTGCGTCTACGGCATCACCGCCAACAAGGAGAAGATGCACGACAACCTGCACAACTCACTCATGCTGGTCACCGCTCTCAACCCGTACATCGGTTACGAGAACGCCGCCAAGACCTCGCACCTCGCCTTTGAAGAGAACATCTCCCTCAAAGAGGCCTGCGTCCGTCTCGGCTTCCTGACCGCTGAAAAATTCGACGAAGTCTTCCATCCGGAAGAGATGATCTGAGGAGGAACTGTTCCATGCCGGAAAAAGTGGCACCGAAAATGATCACGATCAACCTGTACGGCAAACGGTACCGTGTCCCGGACAACATGACCATGCTGAAAGCACTGGAATACTGCGGCTATGCCCCCACCCGGGGCATCGGCTGCCGTCACGGGTTCTGCGGCGCCTGCGCCATGGTCTACCGCATCAAGGGCGAGCGCCAGCTGCACTACTGCCTCGGCTGCGAGACCCGCGTACAGGACCAGATGTATATTTCCACCATCTCCTACTTCCCGCTGGAGAAACAGGCATATGACCTTGACGAGATCGAGCCCACCGCGGACATGATCCAGCACCTGTACCCGGAGATCTACTCCTGCGTCAGCTGCAACACCTGCACCGCGACCTGCACCCAGGGCCTCGACGTCATGGGTTATATCCACGACGCGCAGAAGGGCGACTTCAAAGCGTGCGCCGAGAAGTCCTTCGACTGCATCATGTGCAACTGCTGCGCCTCCCGCTGCCCCGCCGGCATCTCCCACCCCGAAGTGGCGATGCTCGCCCGGCGGATCAACGGAAAGTACATCGCCCCCGAAGCCAAACACCTCACGGAACGTGTGGAAGAGATCAAGAAGGGCGATCTGCTCGACGATGTCCGCGCCTTGATGGCAAAATCCGATGCCGAGATCCGCGAGCTGTACAACAACCGCGAGATCGAGAAGTAAGGAGGGCGTGAACATGTATCCTGAGTATTTACAGCTTTCTCTTGAGAAAGTCGCAGAAAAGCGCGAAGCGAACACGGCGCTGCAGCCGGAACGCATGACCGCGGACGAAAAAGAGGTCCTTCTGAAGGGCTTCCACCCGGACTACCGCACGGACCAGTACACCGAGCTGCGGGCCGGGGCCAACAAAGGCGAAAAAGTCAACACGGAGCTGGCCGAGACCCTGATGGGCCGGAGCCGCATCCATGAGGGCGATGTAGACCTTTCCCATATCGACTACGATGTCGACGTGCTGATCATCGGCGCCGGCGGTGCCGGCTGTGCCGCCGCCATTGAAGCGGACAACGCCGGAGCGAAAGTGCTCATGGCGACCAAACTCCGCCACGGCGACGCGAACACGATGATGGCCGAAGGCGGCATCCAGGGCGCGACGAAGCCGAACGACTCGCCGGCCCAGCACTTCCTCGACGCGTTCGGCGGCGGCCACTACCTCGGCAAGAAGGAGCTTGTGTACAAGCTCGTCACCGAGGCTCCGGACTGCTTCCAGTGGCTGAGCGACCTCGGCGTCGAGTTCGACAAAGAAGAAGACGGCACACTGATCGCCATCCACGGCGGCGGCACGTCCCGGAAGAGGATGCATGCGGCAAAGGACTACACCGGCGCCGAGATCATGCGGACGCTCCGCGACGAGACCCGCTGCAGAGAGATCCCGTGCCTCAACTACGCGGCGTGCATCGAGCTGCTCCGTGACGAGAGCGGCAACATCGGCGGCGCCGTGCTGATCAACACCAACACGAAAGAGCTCAAGGTCGTCCGCGCCAAGACCACGATCATCGCGACCGGCGGTTCAGGCCGACTGCACATCCAGGGCTTCCCGACGTCCAACCACCACGGTGCCACGGCGGACGGTCTCGTCCTCGCGTACCGCGTCGGCGCGCCGCTCCTGTTCGCCGACACCATGCAGTACCACCCGACCGGCGCCGCGTACCCCGAGCAGATCCTCGGCGCGCTCGTCACGGAGAAAGTCCGCGGCCTCGGCGCGAAACTGGTCAACGCGGACGGTGAAGTCTTCATGCACCCGCTCGAGACCCGTGACGTGGCGGCTGCCGCCGTCATCCGCGAGTGCTCCGAGCGCGGCAATGGCGTCGACATCCCGGGCGGCGGCCAGGCGGTCTGGCTCGACACCCCGATGATCGAGGCCATCCACGGCGAAGGCACCATCGTTTCGAAGATCCCCGGCATGTTCAAGATGTTCAACAAGTACGGCATCGACATGCGCAAGGAACCCATCCTCATCTACCCGACGCTCCACTATCAGAACGGCGGTATCGAGATCAACGAGAAGTGCGAAGTCGCGAACACGAAGAACTTGTACGCCGCGGGCGAAGTCGTTGGCGGCATCCACGGCCGCAACCGTCTCATGGGCAACTCGCTGCTCGACGTCATCGTCTTCGGCCGTGAGTCCGGCCGGCAGGCAGCCGCCCGCGCAAAGGAAGTCGACCATGTCGGCAAGCTGAACATGGACCACGTGGCCGCCTTCGAGAAAGAACTGGCAGACGCGTGGGTGGACACCGGTGTCGTATCGCCCAAGCTCTTCCCGAACTACAAAGCGAACTTCCGGACATACCTCGACACCAGTTTCTCGAGCGACAAAGAAGACGAGCAGTGACCCACAGGAGGTACGACTCATGTATGATGTATTGATCATCGGCGCCGGTGTCATCGGCACCGCGATCGCGCGAAGACTCTCCCGTTACCAGCTGAAGATCGCCATCGTGGAGGCGGAAAACGACGTGTCGATGGGCTCGTCCAAAGCCAACTCCGCCATCGTCCACGGCGGCTATGCCGAAGCCAACGCGAAGCTGAAAGGCCGGGTCTGCTACCAGGGCCGGCGCCAGTACGCCCAGCTCGACAAAGAACTGAACTTCGGGTTCCGTGAGACCGGTTCCCTCGTCATCACCATGGACGAGGCCGACCTGCCGAAGCTGGAAGCCATCAAAGAAAACGGCGAGAAGAACGGTCTGCCGGACCTCGAGATCCTCGAGCACGACGAGATCCTCGCCATCGAGCCGAACGTCAACCCGAACGTCAAATATGCCCTTTACTGCAAGGGCGCCGGCGTCTGTTCCCCCTACGAGTTCACCGTGGCTCTGGCCGAGAACGCCATCCACAACGGAGCGGAACTGTTCCTGAACTCCCCGGTCACCGGCATCGACGTCGAGGATGACGGCACGTTCACCGTCCACACCGACGGCGCGGACTTCACGTCCCGGTTCGTCGTGAACGCCGCAGGCCTGCATTCCGACAAGATCGACCAGATGGTCAACGAACCGACGTTCACGATCACGCCCCGCTCCGGCGAGTACATCCTGCTCGGCCGGGGAACTGGCCACGTGCTGAACACCGTCGTGTTCTCCATGCCCACGAAGATGGGCAAGGGCATCCTGGTCACATCCACTTTCCACGACAACCTTCTCCTCGGGCCCGACGCCATCGACGAAGATGCGGCGACCGCCACGAAGAAAACCAACGTGGATCGCCTTTACAACATTTATAAGCAGGGTCTCGCGTCCTATGCGCATGTGGACCCCTCGAAATTCATCCGTTCGTTCTGCGGACTCCGCGCGGTCTCCTCGACCGACGACTTCGTCATCGGCCCGTCGGCCACCAAGGGCTTCCTGAACGTCGCGGGCATCCAGTCCCCCGGCCTCACGTCCGCCCCCGGCATCGCCGACCTCGTGACGGAGATGCTGGAGGAGGAAGGCCTCAAGCTGGTTCCGGACGAGTCTTACGACCCGTACCGCAAAGCCATCATCCGGCGCAAGACCGAGATGAAACCGGCGGACTATGTCCACCGTCACCTGGACCTTCCCTATGACGACCCGAACAAGTTCATCTGCCGCTGCGAGCAGGTCACCGCAGGTGAAGTGAAAGACGCCCTGACCCGGGAGATCCCGGTCATGACCGTCGACGGCGTGAAGCGCCGGACCCGTGCCGGCATGGGCTTCTGCCAGGGCGCCTTCTGCCGCAACCGCGTGCGGAAGATGATCGACCTCACCTACGGCACCGCCATCGACCCGCTGAGCGATCAGCAGGAAAGCGGCTACGAGCGCGTCACCCGTCAGGAGTTCATCGACTACCTCAAGGAACAGGAAGGCGAAGACTTCGACTACGCAGCATTCTGCAAAGAATCCGCCGTCGCCATGAAGGAAGACGCCGAACGCGCCCAGGCCGCCCTCGAAGCTCGGGCAAAGTAAGAAATACAAAAAAAGCCTTCGGAAGAATCATCTTCCGAAGGCTTTTTTCTTATACTGATTCACTTAAGGAAACTCACGAATACATTTTTTCGGCAGTAATCAACTCCGCGTTTCCAAGGGCCAGCAATTCGTCTCTCACAGATTTTTCAATAAAACTGTTCAAAGACAGACCAAGCATTGCCGCACCGGCAGCAGAGTCCCGATGTAATTCCGGAGAAAACCGAACGTTGAATCGTCCGGAGTATGGGCGTTCCGGTTCAACACCATCTTCTTTGCACCATGTCAGGTACTCCTCTACAGAATTTGCAAATTCTTTTTCCAGTTCTGTTACAGACTCTCCATGAAACGTTATAACCGCTCTCGTATTGATCACATTACCGGAAAACACTTTGTTCTCTTCATCAAACTCAACATGCGCAATATAATTTTTGTATTTCATAGTTCGACACCTGCATTCATTAAAAACTTACGCACCGATTTTACGGCTCCCTTGTCAGTATTTCGATCCGGATGGGGACGATGGAACACAGCTCTTTCCTGATTGAGTTCCACTCTGACTCGTGAGCCGTTTCCTTCTGATATAGTCGCACCCAGACCCAGAAGCATATTTTCAATATCCATCCAAGGTATGTTTGCCGGAACAGGATTTGAGAATACTCTCTCCAGCGTCTTTTGATTCTTACTGTTCATGCCGCTTTATAGTACTATAATCCAGTACCATTATACGCTCCTTTCCCCTTTTGTTCAATGATTATTCTTCCGTGACATCTTCTTTTCTATAAGTCTTCTCGTGCGTTGTTTTCGTCTTCAATGGTGTCTGGTCGGGCTGGCCCTGTTTCAGAGGGTGCTTCAGGAGAGGGTTGACCGGTTCCTCGAAGGACAGTTCGTTTGGGACCCGAAGGGCTTTCGTCAGGACCGGGCGGGTATAGAGGCGATTCACCTCGCTTTTTCGTTTCATGCCGGCCACACCTCCTCGAGGTCGACGGCGCAGACGTATTGCTGGTCCATCGTGAGGTCGATGTAAGACGCCAGCGAGAGCTCCGTCAACGCCGCGAGCAGGTACTGCGGCGCCATGTCGATCCGTGCCGTAATATCTTCATAGTAAAGCGGCTGACCGTCCGGGTCCCGGAAGCAGTTCAGCACGACTCTCGCCTCCTGGCTCAACTCGTTCACCGGTTTGGACGGTGTGGCCGGTCCAGGTGTTGGCGATCGACCGGTAAAGCTTCCATGTGCCCCTCGGCCGTCTTCTGTGAGAAGAAGATCTGTGCCGGTTCGTGAGCTGTCAGAAGATGTTGTTTCAGATATATCTTCTGCCAGCTCGCGCTCGTGCGGGTGGTCGCCGCGGCGGTAGGCGAACTCCGCGGAGGTGTAGGTGCGGAGTTCGGCGTCCCCGGCGGTGCGGTACGGACCCCAGCCGGGGGTGGGGTTCAGGGTCCCCTCCCCGGCCAGGTCCGAGAGAGCACCGGTGGGGCGTTCCCGGCCGGAGGCCGGGCCGCCGGGGCGCAGGCCGAGCTGGGCGCGGGCCTTCGCGACCATGGCGCGGGACAGCAGCGGCGGGAAGACCCCGGCGAGGTCGGTGATGTCCCGGGTCAGGTCCTCCTCGGAGATCTGGCCGGACGCCGCGAGCGCAGCCGGGTCCAGGCCGTAGCTGCCCGCATATGCGGCGAGAACGTCCGCGGCACAGCGGATGCCGACGCCGGTCTCGCGCTCCAGTAGTTCGCTCGTCCCGCGGAACGCGGATGACTTCAACGGTCGTTCGGGGTCGACTCCCGGGAAGAGCGGGACAAAGACGTCGCGGTCGTATTCTTCCGCATACTTCGACGTGATGAGGGACCCGCTCTTCACCGCCGCTTCGACCACGAGCGTGCCGACCGACATGCCGGCGATGATGCGGTTTCGCAGCGGGAAACTGCCCTTGCTGCCGGGTTCGCCGGGCTCCATCTCCGAGAGCAGGAGCCCGTTGTGCGAGATGACCCGGCGCAGGTCCGCGTTCTGCTGCAGGTACCGCGTGCCGATGCCCGTGCCGAGAACGGCGACCGTGGGGCACCCGGCATTCAGCGCGCCGATGTGGCACGCGCTGTCTGTGCCGATGGCCCCGCCGCTGACGATCAGGAACCCGGCACGGGCGAGGCTGCCCGCCAGGTCGGAAGCTGCACTGAGGCTCGAAAGGCGCGCGTCGCGGGCGCCGACCATGGCGAAGGGCAGCGTGGTCGGGGTGAGAAGGCGTAAATCGCCCAAGGCATACAAAACGGCAGGACAGGTCGGGACTTCCCGGAGCAGCCAGGGGTAGCGGTCATCCGCCGGGCAGATCGGCACGACGCCGGTCCGCTCGCAGAGTTCCAGCGTCTCCTCGGCTTCCGCCAGTGACACTTTCTTCATTCGTTGCAGCGTGCTTTCGGCGACCGGTCGTTTCTTTCTCGCGGCGGGCTTTCCCTTCTGCCAGCCTGGCAAC
Source organism: Clostridia bacterium (assembly GCA_017433225.1). GTDB lineage: Bacteria > Bacillota > Clostridia > Oscillospirales > Acutalibacteraceae > RUG420. The sequence continues at coordinate 29,088 of JAFRHS010000050.1, read as the reverse complement.
ACTTCCTGGCCGTCTGCCCGCCAGCCGTCGCGCATCCAGCCGCCGCGCATGCCGGCGCCGCGCGCTTCTTCCCTTTGCCAGTCCGCCGACTCCGAAGGCGTCTCGCGCAGCAGGCGCTCCCGCTCCCCCGGGTCCGCTTCGTACAGCGCCCGCACATCGCCACCGAACGGCGAAAGCAACCGTTCCAGGTTCGCGCCCTTCCCGGCCGCCCGCTGCAGCCAGACCCAGTACTTCATGTCCTCGTGAAATGTCATATTCTCTCCTCCTAACAAACAAAAAGGAGCTACAAAGCAGGTTAAACTGACTTTGTAGCTCCGTATAACTTCTGGAACCGTAGCGTCTTATTCGGTTTTAGTTTTGGCGATTCGCGTCTGCTGTTCGCAATGCCTACAGCATGATGTTCGCGCCGTCCGGCTGTACCACCGGGATCAGTTCGGCGGCGGGGAACCATTCGGACGGGTGTTCCGGCGCGCCGACAATGAGCAGCTGCCGGGAATTGTCGAACACGGTGCGAAACAGCTGTTCCGCGTTCCCGGGCAGCGAGAACATATGGTTCGACAGCACGAGGATGGGCTCGGCCATGCCCCGCTCTTTCGGGATCCACACCTTCGCCCAGTACACCGTCTTCCCCGGCGAGAGGTCCACGGTGGCAAGGGGCTTGCCAAACAGGTCGAAACCCGTCACCCGGTTGCCGTCTAACACGGCGCGGTTCCAATCGCGGAAGTCCCGCTCCTGAAGCCCCCGGACAAAGGAGTAAATGAAGTAGACCGCCAGCCCCATCAAGAGGATGCTCGCGGTCGAGCTCCGCCAGGTGGCGATCGTGAACACCAGCTGGGCCGCCATGCCGATCGTTCCCACGATGACGAGGGTCAGGAACCCCCGAAACACCCGGTAAAAACTGCGTGTCTGCATACGTTCCTCCTGTTCGCGATTGACGTCACCGTACCATTTCCCACATCAGTATAGCACCGGCGGCTGCGGCGTTCAAGGACTCGGCCCGGCCCGTCATCGGGATGGTCACCCGCTCCGCGCAGGCCGCCATCGTCTCCGGCGTCACGCCGTTCGCCTCGTTCCCGACCACACACAGGACCGGGCCGGAGAAGTCGGCCTCCGTCACCGGAACGGCGTCTGCCGCCGGCGTGGAAGCATAGGTCTTGAACCCCAGAGCTTCTGCTTTTTCAAGCAGGGAAAGGACAGGGCCACTGCCCTCACCAGAAGCGTCCACTACTTCCACCGGCAGCCGCAGCAGCGCGCCCATCGACGCGCGCAGCGCCTTCGGTGCGTACACATCGCAGCCGCCGGAGACCAACAGGCCGGTGATGCCCAGCGCTTCCGCGGTCCGGGCGATCGCCCCAAGGTTCGCCGGGTCCTGAACGTTCTCGAGTAGAAGAAGTTTGGTAGCAGGCACGTCTGCCTCCGAGGCAGGAGCACCTGTCGCCGGGGCACGTTCCAGCAGCGACACCGGCGCCGCCATCCGCACCACGCAACACACACCTTGGGGTGTCCGCGTGTCGGACAGTTTCTCCAAAACAGCGTCGTTCACGAGGAATACTTCATCCGAAACGGCAGCCAGCGCCTCGTACTCCGCTTCGTGCTTTTCACAGAACTCTCCGGACACGAACAGTTCCGCACACCGCAACCCGGAGCGCACCACGTCCATGCAAAGACGCAGCCCTTCCAGCACAAACAGGCCCTGCTCCCGCCGGGCCCTCGCGGAAGACGAGAGCTTCGCTGCCGCCTTCACTCGTTCATTTTTCACACTCGTAATGGTTTCCATAGAAACTCCTTATAGTTCTCGCAGCACCAGCACCGTCACACCCGGGTTGTCCCCCGGCATGATGCGCTTCACTTTCGGGTGGCTGCGGTACTTGTATTGCAGGGTGTCGCGGATGACGGTCCCGCCGTGGAAGCCGTGCACGCAGCGGATCTGGTAGGTCCCGCTGTCCGCGCGCCGCAGCGCCGCGTCCACTTTCACGCGCGCCTGGTCCGCTGTGCACCCGTGCAGGTCCAGCGTCACAAAAGGTTCGCTCATACGCAGCCACTCCTTCCGCCGGGCAACCCCCGGCACAAAAATCCTGCCCCCATTGTAACACAAAAAAAGCCCCGGACAAACCGTCCGGGGCAACACCTCCGCACTCTTGCACAGAGGCAAAATCCTTCGTCAGTCAATCGCCAACGCTTACTTCAGCGCAGCCTTCGCCTGCTCGGTGAGAGCGGTGAATGCGGCGGGGTCGGAAATGGCGATCTCGGAGAGCATCTTCCGGTTGAGGTCGATGCCGGCCTTCTTGAGACCGTTGATGAACGTGGAGTAGTTCATGCCGTTCTGCTTGCAGGCGGCGGAGATACGGGTGATCCAGATTCTGCGGAAGTCACGTTTCTTCTGCTTTCTGCCGATGTAGGCATAGTTGCCGGACTTCATGACCGCTTCCTTCGCGGTGCGGAACAGCTTGGACTTGCCACCGTAGTAGCCCTTCGCCAGCTTCAGGGTTTTATTTCTTCTCTTGCGAGTCATCATAGCGCCTTTTACTCGTGCCATGGTAATTACCTCCGTTTAATTCGTAGTCTTTGGGGCGATGTACCCCTTCGCGTCATGCGGTCGTCGGCTTATTTATAAGGAATAAGTCTCTTGATCTGCTTCTGGTTGGTCTTGTCCGCGACCGTCTGTTTCCGAAGGTTTCTTTTGCGCTTCGTGTTCTTCTTGGTCAGGATGTGGGACTTGTTGGCATGCGCGATCTTCGGCTTACCATTCTTGGACATCTTAAAGCGTTTCTTGGCGCCAGAGTGTGTCTTGATTTTCGGCATTGTTATATCCTCCTAAGTTTTATTGACGGTTTTGTGGCGATTTACTCCGACTTCTCAGCCGGTGCATCGCCCGTCGAGGCCTGCTGTTTCTGGGGTTTCTTGCCCTTCTTCGGCGGCTTCGCGTTGTTGGCGGCGATGAACATGAGCATCTGACGGCCTTCGAGCTTCGGCTGCTTTTCGACCGTGCCGTATTCGCTGACGGCTTCGGCAAACTTCTCCATGTTGACTTTACCGGCTTCGGGGTGGGCCATTTCACGGCCGCGGAAGCGGATGGAGACCTTGACCTTGTTACCGGCTTTCAGGAACTTGATGGCATTGTTCACCTTGGTATCAAAGTCATGTTTGTCGATTTTCAGAGACAGGCGCACTTCCTTGAGTTCGACCGTGTGCTGGTTCTTGCGCGCTTCCTTCTCACGCTTCGTCTGCTCGAATTTGTACTTGCCGTAGTCCATGATCTTGCACACCGGCGGTTTCGCCTGCGGTGCGACCTTGACCAGGTCCAGGTTTTTCTCTTCGGCAATACGCAGCGCGTCGCGGGAAGACATGATGCCCAGCTGTTCACCGTCTGCGGAAATGACGCGGACTTCTTTGTCACGGATGGCTCCGTTGATTTCAGTCTTGTCGCGGTTGTCTCGATTGTTAGCTATGTTCAAGCACCTCCAAACAATTAACAAAAAGCGGATCGAACAACGTTCGATCCGCAATAAGGCAATTTCACGCACCGCCTCGTCGGGCGATGTGTCTGCATTATTGACCCGGGACCTGCGGTCCGCAAGGTGAGAACGAACTTGTTCTGCTTTGTTTGCTCATAGAATATACCACCTGAAAAGTGGCTTGTCAATAGTATTATTCTTGCTCTGTTGGAATAATAGGTGTAACCCTTGGGCGCTCAGAAAGTTCTTCCGGCAACACATCGGGAAGTGTCGCAAGATGTCCGTTGATTGCCAATTGAAATGAATCATCTGGCAGGGTTCCATTTTTATGGATATCGGCGAGGGTATGCAGTTTTCCAACAAATTCGCTAATCAAAGCATTCGCTTTGCCATAATCCCCAATATATTTCCCATTATAAATGACGTTAGGGAAAGCCAAACTATGTTGATCCAAAATCAATTCCGTAGACTCATATATTTGAACGATTGCTTTGCAAATTCCTCGCACCGTCAGTTTTGCATCTGCGGTAAGTGTCTGATCCTCTTTTGGACGAACCAGCTCATCGATTGTAATGTGAGCATAATCTGCAATTGCAACCAATTCTTCCAGAGAAGGAACCTTTCCGTTTTCCAACTTCGACTGTTTTCCCTGTGCCGTAGAACTATGGTAGGAGCTATCGATCACTTGATTGTAAAACTCTTCCTGATTAAGCCCAGATTCTTTTCGAATAGATATAATACGCTCTGTAATGATTTCATAGTCGATTTGCATGCTGTCACCTCTTATTACAATATTATTAGTTCAATATCGCAATATCGAAAGCCGTATCGAACCTATCTTAATCTAATTATAGCATAAATATCCGAAAATAAAATTTTTATTTAAGTTTCTGACTAAAATCCGCATACTATTGGTGAAATATATTGAAACGAGGTTTTAGCTATGAAACTTGAATACGGTGATGGCTTCAATTACCAATGGGTGGCTTCTGCCCTGATGGACGGGATATTAGAAATACCTATCATAAAAAGCGAGAAACGTTTTGTGCTCCCCGATCGTTTGGTTCCTTTCTCGTATCGAAATCGAGATAGCGGACTGGAAAGTCTTATCTGTTTCTACGAAGCTGACAAACGATTTTCTGATTTTATTCTTCACCCGGACCAATATATTGGAGATCTGAAAAAGTTTGCCGGTATCATCTCCGTTGATGCATCTCTTTACGTGGATATGCCACTCTGCTTGCAAATCGCTGATGTTTATTTTAACAGGGCGCTAGGGCATTACCTCCAGGAACAAGGCATGTATGTCGTCCCAAATATCCGCTGGGGCGATGAACGAACCTTCACCACATGTGTGTTGCCGGAGAAAGTTGCATTTCTCGGAGTTGAAAAACATAGCATTGTTTCTATCGGAACTTACGGTCAAATCCGAAGAAACGAAGATAAGCAATTATTCCGGGATGGCTTGGAATCCATGCTTGACGAACTGGAGCCGGAAGTCGTGTTGGTCTATGGTCCCATGCCAGACAGAATTTTTCATGGATTAGAGGACCGAACACGATTCGTTCCCTACCCCGACTGGATCACCCTCAAGAAGGGAGGTGTAGACAATGGGAACCACTAAAAGCGGTCGCTACATGAACACTAAAGGAAGTGGCACTTCGCCAAGTCAGTTTGCAGTAGTTCATTCCAACGAAGGTTCTTTTAAGTGGACTCAAATAAAGGAAAATGGGAAAACTTATAAGAGAATTCGGCTGGCTAGCGGCGGTCACGGGCAGCGGGGCATGGAATTACTGGAGAAATATGGAATCAAATATAAGGTCGTGACGACTTTAAAGAATGGTGTTAGACTAGGTTATGTAGAGAACCACAAAAACCGAAAGAAGCGCTCCGGCACCGCACAAGCCTGGTTTCCAAAGACTTGGAGCGAAAAGGACATCAAACGTGCCGGAGAACAAGTCGCACACTTAAAGCGCAATCGGCATGTGGCAGATGGTATTGCAACCTTTGGCACTTATAAGGGAGTTCGCGTAGGTGTCATCCGCAGACATGGGAAAATCGCAACTATTTTTCCTGATACTGATCAGTCTACCGCTTTGAGAAGGAGGAAAAGATAATGCAAAATGCTTATTTGAAATTATTGAACGATCGACTGGCTCTCCATCTGAATGATGACATGGGGCTTATGGAAAATTGGAAAGAACAGACCAATTTATTATCTTCCAATATTGGCGATTCGATTTCCTTCATTTTGAACGATATCACAGATGACCAGTTTGTCTGGATGAGCGAAGTGTTCGAAGATGTGGCAGAACAGTCGCAAAGTCAAGACTTTGTCGACGCTATCAGGGCTCGTGCCCTTCGCATCAAGTCGAAGGAAGATAGAGAAAGCGTATTATCAGAAGTTGAATATGCAAGCAATCGACTTCTTACATAACCGATTCGAAGTTTTCGCTTGATATCTCAACAGGCGCCGTGCCAGTTTTGGCATAGCGCCTGTTCCTTTTAAAAACGGTTTTCTTTTAGGTCTTGCCTGTGGCGATTCACTTCCGCCAGATGATGTGGTCCTCGATGAGGATAGCTCTACATGGGGCGGCTTCGAGGCCGTCGAGTTTCACCGGCGGCGCGAAGAGGAAGTAGTCTCCGCCGCGGTTCAGGCCGGAAAGGTCGAGGCCTTCGAGGAGCGCGGTGCCGGCGCCGAGGAGCGCGCGGTGGAACGCCGCTTCGTTCTTGCCGCCATGGGCCAGGCCCTCGTAGCCGAGAAGCTGGTAGCCGAGCGCAGCGACATCGTCGGCGGCTCCGGCGAAAAATTCGAAGTCTCCGTGGCAGCGAAGGATGACGCGGTCCGAGAACCGCGGGAAGTACCGTTCGATCTCGCGGCCGGTGAGCGGTCCCGGGGGAATGTCCACGACCGTGACCGGTCCAATGAACTTCTCGAGGGGCAGGTCCGTCACCGTCTTGTAAAAGTCCGGGTCCTCCATCTGGCTGAAGACGTGCGACGGCGCGTCGACATGCGTGCCGGAGTGCAGGCACGCGTACAGCGCGGTCACGTCGAACTCGTCGTCGTTGTCGAGGCGCTGGATGGCGTGGACCCGCGGTTCCGGGTCGCCGGGATAGACTTCCGCCCGCAGCAGGTCGGAAGAGATGTCGATCATGTTCATACGAGGCTCCCTTCAAAGCTCAGATCAGTTGGTTCGTGTGGCTCCTGTGCTCAGTGTTTCATCGGCGGTGGCTGCGGCAGCCTTCGCCGCGGTCATCGTCTCGTCCACGATGGTCTGGACGATCTGTCTCAGAGCACTCTTATAAAGAGGATCGGATTCCGGCAGGTCAGCCAGCCAGTACTGCAGCCGGCGAGCCCGCTTCTCCTTATCCTTATATTCTTCATGGATGACGATGTCATCCTCCGTCACCATGCCGGTGTACTCTGCGTCTTTGACATCCGCTTCCACCGTCGCGGTACCGAGGGTCGAGAACCCGGTCTGGGCCAGCAGGTGGAAGCCGGCGGCGCTGCCGTCGGTCGCGGCGTTCGGCGAGGTCTGCAGGAACAGACCGAACTTGCCGAGGTCGCTCGACCAGGAGACGTCCATCGGTGCGAACTCGAAGGTGCCGTAGACGAGGCCGTCCGCCGTGGCGAAGTTGCTGTAGGAAACGGAGTTCTCAAAGTTTCCGAAGGTAAAGTCCACGGTGCCCGCGGTCTTCGTCTTCTTCTCGACGTTGAACTTCACGAGGGTGTCGCCGCCCACCCGCAGGTGGAAGGCGGGGCCGCGGCGATCGTCATCGTCGAGCATGGCGTTCACGATGATGTCCCCGTCCTGCCGTTTCACCAGGGCGTCGAACGCGTGGATGACATTCTGTTTGTCAACGAGCATGTCGAAGGACACGCGGGAGATCCCCGTGTCGCGGAATGCGTTTTTATACTGATTTTCCATCGCCGAAAGGAACGCGGAGAAGGTCTCATCGGAACCGAACTGGTCTTCCGTGTCGAGCTGTTCGTTGACCGCGTCTTTCAGGCCGTTCGCTTTCTGCAGCTTCGAGAAGAACACGTCGAGGAACGCCTGCGCGTCTTCCCGGTCCACGAGGATGTTCACCCGCTCGCCGGTCGCGTGTTTGTCCTGGAAGTCCAGCTGCTGGTCCTTGTCGATGGTCACTTCGACATCCTTCTTCACCGCTTTATACGCGGCTTTGCCCGCTTTGGTGAGCGCCTTCTGGATGGTCTCGTCGCCCGAGGAGAGCGCCGCCTGCAGCACGCGCTGGCGGTAGAGCTGCTCGTCGGTCTGTTCCGGTGCATCGCCAAAGAGACGGGTCCAGCCGTAGCCGTACTCCGGCACCGTCGAATAGATCCCGCTCGCGAGGTACGCCAGGTCGTGGGTGAAGATGGTCTGCCGGTTGTCGTTTAGTTTCAGCTCGTTGGAGAACTGGAGCCCCCGCGCCTGCGTGTTCATGGTGAAGCTCAGCTGCTCCACGTACCGCTGCGCCGTCTCGAGCACCTCTTCCGAGTTGATGAGGTCCTTCATGTCCTTCGACAGTTCGACCGAGACCGCGCCTTCGCTGTCATAGGCGCGGTTTTCCGTCAGCCGGGCAAGGTAGGGGCGATACACCTCTCCTTTCCCCCGAACGTTCTTCAGAAGCACATAGCTCGAGTAGTCCTGATCGGACAGGACGAGCTGCGTCGCGGCCCGCGGGTTCTTCACCGCGAACAGGACACACGCCAGCACGAGCAGCAGCACCGCCAGCACGACGGCGATGATCACCTTGGTGCGGGTCTGTGCCTCGTGCACCGCTCCGGTCTTCATATATGCCATGGGTTTCATTCCTCCAGCGCCCCGCGGTCGGGGCTCGCAAGTAGTCACTTTTTCTAAGGTCTTATTGTACAAGGTTTTAATATAAAAAGGAAGAGCTCAAACAAATGTTTGCATTTTCCCCGCCCCTGTGCTATCATAATTACGAACATTTGTGCGCAGGCGCTTTTGCGCTGCGCTTTCACCACAGCACAGACTTAGGAGGTCTGCCATATGGATAAACTCAACAAGACTCAGGAACGCATCTACGCATACCTGCTCGAGCGGGCACAGGCGTCGGTCGTTCCGCCCACCGTCCGCGAGATCGGCACCGCGGTCGGCCTCAAGTCCACGTCCTCCGTTCAGGGCAACCTGGACGCGCTGGAAAAGGCCGGCTACATCACGAGAGACCCCGGCCTCAAGCGGAACATCCACCTGAACGTCGGCCTGCCGGAGACCAAGACCACTCAGGTCCCGCTCCTCGGCACCGTCACCGCCGGTCAGCCCATCCTCGCCGTCGAAGAGATCGAAGGCTATGTCCCGTTCAACGGCGCCATGTCTTCCGACAAAACCTACTTCGCGCTACGCGTCAAGGGCGAAAGTATGATCAACGCCGGCATCCTCGACGGCGACATCATCATTGCTGAGCGGACCCCCGAAGCCCGCAACGGAGACAAGGTCGTCGCCCTCATCGAGGACGAAGCCACCGTCAAGACGTTCTACAAAGAACATGACGAGTTCCGCCTCCAGCCGGAGAACGACTACATGGAGCCCATCATCTGCGATGAAGTCGCAATCCTCGGCCGCGTCGTCGCCTCCATGCGGTACTACAACTGAGTCTCGCGTTTCACTTCGCGTTCCCAACACAATTGCATTATATACATCGAAACCCCTCGACTGTTTCCAGCCGAGGGGTTTTGGTTTTCTGTCGACGAATGTCCTTACAGCACGATGTCTTCCAGCGCGCGCTTCGGGACGTAGTGGACGTCATCGGCGTCGCGGTAGTAGTTCGTGTTGCCGTCCTCGGGGAGGTCGGTCAGGACGATCTCCTCGTCCGGCTTGCCGACCGCGACCACCAGCAGGGACTCGAGGTGCTCCGGCAGGTCGAGTGCGGCAGCCACTTCACCTCGCACAAAGTTCCCGATCATGCAGCCGCCGAGGCCCATCTCCACCGCCCGCAGCAGGATGGTCTGCGCGACGATGCCAAGGTCCCGGGTGAAGATCTTCTCGTTCTCGCTGATCGTCTTGTCGAGGCAGATGACGATGAATGCGGTCGGCTCTTTGCCGGGGTGCGGCAGCACCATGTCCGGCAAGGCTCTCCCCCATTTCGTCAGGGGCTGGAACGCCTCCACCTCCGCTGGCTCGTAAACCAGCACGTACTTCAGCGGCTGCTTGTTCACGGACGACGCTGCGAGACGGGCACAGTCCACCATCTCCAGCAGCTCTTCCCGAGAGACCTTCCGCGAATGGTCATAGCCCCGATAGCTCCGGTTCTTTATCACAAGGTCTTTGAAACTCATATTGTTGCCTGCCTTTCTAAAAAGTCCGTTCCCCGAAGGGAACGGACTTGCTGGTTTCGTTTCAGAACGAAGGCCGCACTCAGAACGCCAGGCGTTCCTCGAGGTAAGCCTTGAGGTCGGTGATGGGCATACGGACCTGCTCCATCGTGTCGCGGTCGCGGACCGTGACGCAGCCGTCATCGACGGACTCGAAGTCGTAGGTGATGCAGAACGGGGTGCCGATCTCATCTTCGCGGCGATACCGCTTCCCGATGGAACCGGTAACATCGTAGTCCACCATGAAGTACTTGGACAGCTCCGCATAAACTTCGGAGGCCTGCTCGTCAAGCTTCTTGGACAGCGGCAGGACGGCAGCCTTGAAGGGTGCCAGTGCCGGATGGAAGCGCATGACGACGCGGGTGTCTTCCTTGCCCTTCGCGTCGGTCGTGGTCTCTTCGTCGTAAGCTTCGCACAGGAACGCGAGGACCACGCGGTCGGCACCGAGGGACGGCTCGATGACATACGGAATGTACTTCTCGTTGGTCGTCGGGTCGAAGTAGTCCATGTCCTGACCGGAGAAGGTCTGGTGCTGGGTCAGGTCGTAGTCGGTACGGTCGGCAACGCCCCAGAGTTCGCCCCAGCCGAACGGGAACAGGTACTCAAAGTCGGTGGTCGCCTTGGAGTAGAACGCCAGCTCTTCCGGCTCGTGGTCACGTAGCCGGAGGTTTTCGGCGTTGATGTTGAGAGAATAGAGCCAATCGCGGCAGTAGCCACGCCAGTACTCGAACCACTCAAGGTCCGTACCGGGCTTGCAGAAGAACTCGAGTTCCATCTGCTCGAACTCGCGGGTGCGGAAGGTGAAGTTGCCGGGCGTGATCTCGTTACGGAAGGACTTACCGACCTGGCAGACACCGAACGGCACCTTTTTGCGGGTGGTCCGCTGGATGTTCTGGAAGTTGACGAAAATGCCCTGTGCGGTCTCGGGCCGCAGGTACAGGGTGGCGGCGGAGTCTTCCGTGACGCCCTGGAAGGTCTTGAACATCAGGTTGAACTGACGGATGTTCGTGAAGTTCTTGCTGCCGCATTTCGGGCAGGTGATGTCATGGTCGGCGATGTACTGCTCCATCTCCTCGAAGGTCATGGCCTCTGCCTTGTCGTCGAGGCCGTTCGCTTCGACGAAGTCTTCGATGAGGTTGTCCGCGCGGTGGCGGGCATGGCAGTCTTTACAGTCCATGAGCGGGTCGGAGAAACCGCCGACGTGGCCGGATGCTTTCCAGACTTCCGAGTTCATGAGGATGGCGGCATCGAGGCCGACATTGTATTTGTTCTCCTGGACGAATTTCTTCCACCAGGCGCGTTTGACGTTGTTCTTCAGTTCGACGCCGAGGGGGCCGTAGTCCCAGCTGTTGGCGAGGCCGCCGTAAATGTCCGAACCCGGGAAAATGAACCCGCGGTTCTTGCACAGCGCGACGATCTGATCCATGGTCTTCTTGTTGTTTTCCATTGTGTTCACTCCTGCTCCATACGCCGGTGGCTCCGGCGCGGTTTCGTTTAATACGAAAGTTATCTTAATGGATTAGATATAAAAAGTCAATCGACAAGGACTGTCGACTGACTTTTTCCACTCTGAATATTGTTATGTGCAGCTTAATTATCTCACACTCTTGTGCCCATATGCTATCACAGAAAGCACTGGTCACTTTTTCACCGCACTCCAATTGGGCGATTTAGTTGATTCACCACCATAATGACAAATCTTTATCCTCGTTCAATCCTATCCACTGCGAAAGAGGAAGGTGTTTTTTTGAATAACTTGTTAAATAAATCATAATTTGCTTTCTTTCATCATAATCCGAACGATAATTATAGTCATCTTTATCATGATAATAGGCTTTAGATGTTTTTTTGGGTATATGCACTGGAAAGGGCTCGTTGGAAATCACAATAACCTTATCTGGAAGATATCTCCCCCACTGGTGCCACATTGTCGCATAATAAACAGGTTTGGTCAAATCTATTACACATTTCTGCTTTATTCGATATGATACTACTTTATGTTGAGATTGAACGACAACGCTCCACTTTTTGGGTGCCCATGTTAAAATTATACCCACAAAAAGAAGTATTAAGACGACCGTAAAAAAACCTTCAAATAAACATCCAACATAATCTTTTTGATGTATGCTTGAAAGTAGTAACGCAACAAATCGGACAATGAAATATCCCGACATTATTATGCCAAAAATACCTATTATATACCGGGTAATATTGTAATAATAATTATTCATCTTGCTCTCCCGGATACAGGTCGGCCATGGAATGATCTGATATAGCCTGGAATGCTGATCCAATTGTTTCATAATAAATAGCAATGCCAAATTCAGCTACTGCTGTCCAAACATCTGCGTTTAATTCTTTCAATACCGTCGATGTATAGGTTCCTGCAGCACTCGAAAAGCCAGTACCTAATGCTCCGGCAATTGCTGCACGTAAACTATCGTGAGCTTCGTCAGAGAAGCCTTTCACTCTGTAGTTACTTGTTGCTATTTTTACGCCCTGACTATTAGTTCTGCTCTTGTTTGAGGAAGATTTTTTTGACGTGTTAGATTTAGAATTGGCCGTTCCAACAGTATTTTTCTTTTTCTTTTTAGTTGTTCCAGACCTATTCTGTTTATTGTTATAATAGTTAACACTTGCCCCTGCAAGAGCAGTACCTAACGTTTTTATAGTTTTAGTATATTTAGGTATTTTTCCAAGACCAATCCCTAATAACCCAAGAGCACCGTTAGTCAATGCGCCTTTGGCAAATGCCCCCGCTAAACCCCATCCTCTTTTTCCGTTGGTGTAAGCCGTCAATGTTTCAGCAATTCCGCCGACAACTAATCCTGCAACAAACCCTGCCGGACCACGGCCATTTTCATCTTCGTGGTTTATGGGATCATTATAACAGTATGCATATGTGTTTGTCGCACTTGGGCCCTGATTATCGACAACATCATCCGCATTGATAAACCGCCCCGTCTCCGGGTCATAGTACCGAGTCTCAAGGAGGTAGAAGTCGAGGTCATTGTCGTAGAAGTAGCCACGGTATCGGATCGGGTTCAGAGTGCCGATGGTGTTTGCCGCGGAGCCGGTCATAGAGAGGACCTTGCCCCAGCTGTCGTACTTGTATTCTGTAACGACAGTGCCGGCACTATCATACAGCGCAATAACGTCGCCTTGCGCGTTGTACAGGTAGTAATAGTCGGTGCCGTTCAGGTTCACACCGAGTGCGATGCCGTCCGGATCGTAGGTGAAATTGAGGGTATTCGTCCCGTCGGTCTGAGAAATCAGAAGACCGGATGCGTAGGTGTACTGGGTGCTGGAATTGTTCTTCGTTTTCCAGGTCCGCTGTCCGTCTGCGTTGTAAATGAACTGGTAACTGTTTGTGCCGTCATTTGCAGAGGCCAGCTGTCTTCCCTTCTGCCAGGTAAACGTATACCCGTTATAGCTGAGCGGATTGCCGATCTGGTCGTAGAGAATGGTGGAACCATTATTGTACGTCAGGAGTTGATCGCCCCAGGACACCGCATAGGTATACGGTACCGTCCGGGTCGCAGAAGTCAGAGCTCCGGTCGTGTAGGGGTACTCCACCTTAGACAGGATGTTTCCATTGCTGTCATAATTATAGCAGATAGTAACACTTCTGTCCTCGTCGTTTTCTCTCGCCAGTCTGCCAAGGCCGTCGTATTCATAAGAATGCGTCTTGTTGTTTTCGGTGATCGATGTGATTTGGCCGTTGGCGTTGTACTGATAAGAGATACCGGGGCGCATGGCTGTCGCACTCCCGCCGTTCGGCGTCAGCTGATAGGAGAGGCTTGCCACCCTGCCGGACTGACCCTGCGTGGACGACTAGTGAGTATAGTTCTTTTCTTTTATTCAATATGTTCTTAAACAACCGGGTTTCCATCCAGTTTTTGGGATAGTCGCTTTCACTTTTTTTGTATTTTTAATTGGTATTTGCTTTGCATAGTCAATCTCTCTCTCGATCTGTGCAACGTTGAGATCAAACGGCTCATTAGAAATAATAATATATTCTGTTCCCTCAATGGAATTGAAATATGAATAATACACTGTATCAGAAAAAACAACAAACCCTTTTTCGATTTTATTGGGATATTTTGCATATGCATATTCCTCTGTTATTTCTACCGTTCCCTTGTTCTTTAGAATCTTATGCATAACAACCAATAGTATCGGCAAAGAAATAGCGATCGTTGTACTGCTATATAAACCAAAATCTGTATTCTCGGTGATTCCCCATTGAAAAATAGTATCCAATAGTTCACCTATGACTATTATTAGTCCTCCAAAAATCAATACTAACTCTAATATGAGCCAACGCATGTACTGCCTGATTATTATCGGTTTTTTGTTCATGACAGTTCTCCCGGGAAAAGATCGACAACGGTTTCATCAGCAAAGTGGTCATATTTTGCATTGATGCCTGCCACTTCGAGCATGCGATAGACTAAGGTATACGCAAATATTGAGTTTCCACTTCTTCATTCGACCCCATCGTCCCATAATTCCGAACCTCTGTCAAGGTGATCTTCTTGTACAAAACTATCTTCGTAAAGATTCTACAAACAGAAATATCTGTACTTGTGCAAAGTGACAACGCCCGATTGTGCCCGCTTTTTCTTTACACCCTCAATTTCAGTGTTTATAATACTTTTGAATTCTTGTCACGAAAGGAGAATGGCTCATGGCAGAGCGTACGGTTGCGGCCATTGCTACGCCGAATGCGGCGGGCGGCATTGGCATCGTTCGCATTTCCGGGGGCGATGCACTGAGCGTTGCTTCGAAAGTCTTTGTCCCGGCGAAACGCGCACTGACACTCGCCGATGTGCCCGGGTACACCGCACTCTTCGGCACGGTCATCGAAGCGACCGGCGAGTCGGTCGACCAGGCCATCTGCCTCGTGTTCCGCGCTCCGGCATCGTACACCGGCGAAGACGTCGTGGAACTGCAGTGCCACGGCGGCATGTACCTCATGCAGAAAGTCCTCCGCCTCGTCATTGCCGCAGGTGCCGAACCCGCCGGTCCCGGCGAGTTCACGAAGCGTGCCTTCCTGAACGGCAAGCTGGACCTCTCCGAAGCGGAATCCGTCATGAACATGATCTCCGCCCACGGTGAGCAGGCGGCCAACGCCGCGTACCATGCGCTGGAGGGCTCCCTCTCCCGGGAGATCCGTTCCGTGTCTGATGTGTTCATCGCCGCAGCGGCACACATGGCGGCCTGGGCCGACTACCCGGATGAGATCTACGAAGAAGAGCTCGACTACGACGTCCTGCTAACGAACTTCCGGGAAGCATACGACAAGCTCGACGCCCTCACGAAAAAATTCGACGCCGGGCAGGCCATCACTGAAGGCGTCGAGACCGCCATTGTCGGGCGGCCGAACGTCGGAAAATCGACACTGATGAACCGGCTCCTGCAGCGGGAGCGGAGCATCGTCACAAGCATTGCCGGCACCACCCGGGACGTGGTCGAGGAGACCGCGCGCATCGGGAACGTCGTGCTGCGCCTCGCCGACACCGCCGGGCTCCACGAGTCCGAGGACGTCGTCGAGAGCATCGGCATCCAGATGGCGGAAGAGAAACTCGAGCACGCTGACCTGGTGCTCGCCGTCTTCGACGGCTCCGCGCCCCTCGACGACGCGGACAGGGCGCTGTTGCAGAAAGTCAGCAGTGTCGAGAACCGCAAGTCGATCGCCATCATCAATAAGTCGGACCTCGGAAACGTCGTCTCGGAGGAGGAGCTCTCCCCCTTCGTCAGCGCGGTCATCACATTGAGCGCGAAGGACCCGGACTGCTATGAACAGATGCGCATGCTCCTCGAAGAACTCCTCGGCACCGCCGACTTCGACCCCTCTGCTGCCATGCTGGCGAACGAGCGGCAGCTCGACTGTGTGCATCGCGCCATGGCCGCCATCAAAGAAGCCATCGACGGCATCCAGCTCGGCCTCACCATGGACGCGCTCTCCGTCTGTGTCGACGACGCCATTGCCCCGCTCCTCGAGCTGACCGGCGAGTCCGTCTCGGACACCATCATCGAACAGGTCTTCGCCACGTTCTGCGTGGGGAAATAATAGGAAAAAGAACAGCCAGAGCGCTATCCGGCGGCTCTGGCTGCTTTTATGTTTGCTTCTATTTTGGTGTCGAGTTTCGTGTCGTTCATCGCCAACAGATATAGACAGTATTGGTTCATGCTGATGCCGGCCTCTTTCGCATGTTCTGCCAGAGACCGGTGCAGTTCTTTTGGAATGCGTAGTTTGAACTGGCCGGAGAAGTCTTCCAGGCGGGTCGGTTCTTTAATGGAGACCCCCTCTTCCACAGCCGCCTCCAGCCAAACTCGTTTTGCGTCCTCTGCCATGTCTGCCAGTTCGGCGAGTGTATCTGCATAAGTCAGGCAACCGGGCAGGTCAGGGTAAGAGGCAACATAACCGCCCTCGGTCGGATCCGGCATGACTTCCATTTTGTAAGGTAAGGAAAGATAGTATTCAAGTGTCTTCATTGTGTTCCATCTCCTTTAACACGATATCTCGAACGGCTTCCACGTAGACACGTTTCATTGCCGCACCGTTGTGGGGCCGCGGAACGGTTATGGGCATGGCACCGGGTTTTCGAAACACATAGTGGCTGCTTCCCTTCCCAGGCTGTTGACAACTATAGCCATAGCGTTCTAAAATCTTTTTCAGTTCCTCGAACCGCACGTCTTTTGACAGATTCAAAATACGTCGGATGAGTTTGTCCCATTGCGACATTCGTTTCCCCTTTCATTATATATGGTGTCATATATGGTGTCAAAGTGTTTCTTTCTTAGAACATTTGTTCTGTTCTGCATAGTATACCACAGATGGGAAACTTTAGCGATACATTTCATGGGACAGAAATAGCCTAAAGGAGTTTTACCTTTGAAGTATTACGCTGGACATTATGAGGTCGCCGTCATCGGCGCGGGCCACGCCGGCATTGAGGCGGGGCTGGCCGCGGCGCGCCTCGGGTGCAGGACTGCGGTCTTCACCATCTCGGCCGACTGGGTGGGCAACATGCCCTGCAACCCGGCCATCGGCGGCACGTCCAAAGGACACCTCGTCCGGGAGATCGACGCCCTCGGCGGCGAAATGGCCATTGCGGCGGACAAGAACCTCATCCAGTCCCGCATGCTGAACCTCGGCAAAGGGCCCGCCGTCCACTCGCCCCGCGCGCAGATCGACCGCCGGGACTACTCCGCTTATATGAAACGGGTGCTCGAAAGCACGGAGAACTTAGACCTGCGCCAGGGCGAGATCGTCGACCTCGTGCAGGTAGACAGCGAAGCGCTGCAAGCTTTGAAAACGCTGCCGACGACGGATGCCGAGGAGGCACTGGCGAAACTGGCGACTGCTCAGAAGGAAGGCGAGGTACATCGCCCCCTGTGGCAGCTGACCACGCAGCTCGAAGCAGTGTACACGGCAGAGGCGGTCATCCTCGCTACCGGCACGTTCCTCGGGGGACGCATTTACGTGGGCGATGTATCGTATGCCGCCGGCCCCGACGGGCTCTTCCCCGCGACGGAACTCTCCGGCTCCCTGCAGCGGCTCGGCGTCCAGACCCGCCGCTTCAAGACCGGCACGCCCTCCCGGGTCAATGCCCGGTCCGTGGACCTCGACAAACTCGAAGTCCAGTACGGTGATGAGAAACTCGTCCGCTTCTCTGACGACCTCTCTTTCACACCGGAGAACAAGGCAGTCTGTTATATTACGTATACGGGCGAAGAGACCAGGGAGATCATCCTTGCCAATCTGGAACGTTCTCCCCTCTACGGCGGCAAGATCGAAGGCATCGGCCCCCGGTACTGCCCGTCCATTGAAGATAAGATCGTCCGCTTCCCGGAAAAGGAACGGCATCAGATCTTCATCGAACCCTGTGGTCTCCACACCGACGAGCTGTACCTGCAGGGGCTGTCCTCTTCCCTTCCGGAAGATGTTCAGCTGAAATTCCTGCGGACCATCCCCGGGCTCGAGCACGTGCAGGTCATCCGCACGGCCTATGCCATTGAATACGATTGTGTGGACCCCACTTCCCTCTTCCCGTCCCTGGAGTTCAAGGATTTCCCCGGTTTGTTTGGAGCAGGGCAATTCAACGGCTCTTCCGGGTACGAAGAAGCCGCGGCACAGGGACTCATTGCCGGCATCAACGCTGCTCTGAAAGTCCAGGGCAAAGAACCGTTCACGCTGGACAGAGCCTCCTCTTATATTGGAACGCTCATCGACGACCTCGTCACCAAAGGGTGCAACGAGCCTTACCGGATGATGACGTCCCGGTCCGAATACCGACTCATCCTGCGGCAGGATAACGCAGACCAGCGGCTTTTGCGTTACGGTTATGAACTCGGGCTTGTTTCGAAAGAGCGTTATGATTCGTTACTGGAGAAAGAAGCGTTTATCGCTAAAGAGATCAAACGCGCCAGAACGGTCGTCGTTTCGCCGACCGAAGCGGTAAACGCTGTTTTGGTTTCACGTGAAACATCGCCCATTGACAGCGGCGTGAAACTGGCCGATTTGCTGAAACGCCCGCAGCTGAACTATGATATTCTGGAACCGTTCGACACCACACGGCCACTTTACTACGAAGCTTCTGAAACACGTTCGGAAGCAACCGCTGCTTACCTCAACGAGCAGATCTTCTTTGAAGCGGAGACTGAACTCAAATACGAAGGCTACATCCGCCGCCAGAAAGCGCAGGTCAAAGAGATGCGCCGCCTCGAAGACGTCCGCCTTCCCGAAGACATCGACTACACCGCCATCGACGGACTGCGGCTCGAAGCGCGGGAAAAACTCGCAAAGATCAAGCCCCGCAGCATCGGCCAGGCTAGCCGGATCTCCGGCGTGTCCCCCGCCGACATCAGCGTCCTGCTGATCTATCTCGAAAAGGAGCGTCACGCATGATCAACAAAACCTTATTAAAAGCGTCTGCCGCGGCGTACGGCGTGAGCCTCAACGACACCGCGCTGGATCGCTTTGACCAATACGCAGAACTGCTCGTGGAATGGAACGAGAAGATCAACCTCACTGCCATCACCGAGCCGGACGAGATCGTCATGAAACATTTCGTCGACAGCATCGTCGTCCTGAGCAAGGTGGACCTGCCGAAAGGCGCGTCCTTACTGGACATCGGGACCGGAGCCGGCTTCCCGGGGCTGGCGCTCAAGATCGCCCGTCCGGACCTCAACGTCACGCTCCTCGACAGTACCGAGAAGAAACTCAAAGTCGTCAAAGACATCGCCGAAAAGCTGGGCTTTACGACCGACGAGCAGTGCCCGGCCGACGAGTTCGGCATTCCTTATTATGATATGGATAAGGAAGCGGTGCACATCATCCACGCCCGTGCCGAAGAAGCCGGCCAGCAGAAAGAGTTCCGGGAGCGCTTCGACTACGTCACTTCGAGAGCCGTTGCCAACCTCCAGATCCTCTCCGAGCTCTGCATTCCGTTCGTGAAAGTCAAAGGCCACTTCATCGCCATGAAAGGGCCGGAGGGCCATGCGGAGCAGACCGCTGCTCTTGGTGCCATTCGAACACTGGGCGGCAGACCGCAGGAACTCATGGAGTACGATCTCGTCAGCGCCTTCGACGAGGAGGCAGACGAATCTGCCAGACGCTCGATCGTCCTCATCAAGAAAAAGAAGAAAACTCCTCAGGCATTTCCGCGCAGGGGAGACCGCATCAAAAAAGTCCCGCTCGTCTGAGCAGGGGAGGCCACATTATGGACAAGACTCAACTGGAACAACAGAATGCCCTGCTCCAACAGCAGCTGGCTGTCTTCGCCGAAGCGATCCGCCAGCAGAAGCTTGCCATGGAGGAGTCCGACGCCAGGGTCGCCGAACTGACCGACATTGTGAATCATCTTTCTGAGAAACTGCGAGACCGCGATGAACTCATCCAAGAACAGGAAGCCCAACTGAACGCTCTGCGTTCTCAGCTTCTCACGAACGGCGCTCCGGCCGGCGCAACCATCCAAAAAGTGTCAAACGGGGACCATTCGAAAAGCAAAACATGACTTTTCGGCTTAACTACGCCGTTTGTTGCATGTGTTCCATGTGAAACAATCGTCAAAAATTTAATTATTTCGTCAAAAAACGCCCTCAAACACAATCGTTTGGGGGCGTTTCATATCTATACCACAATAGATTGAGAAACCTTGTTTAAAATCGTTTCACGTGAAACAAAACGGCGTTTATTCGACCTTTTCAAGACCTTTTCGTTGTGCTAAACTAGAGTCATCTTTTCTATATATAAGGTGATCAAATGGCTAAAACCATCGCGATCGTCAACCAGAAGGGCGGAGTGGGCAAAACGACCACTGCCGTCAATCTTGCTGCGGCTCTCGGACTGCAGAAACAGAAAGTGCTCATGGTTGACATCGACCCGCAGGGCAACTGTACCAGCGGGTTCGGCATCGAGAAGCAGAACCTGGAGGTGTCGTCTTATGACATCCTCATCGATCAGGAACCTGCGAAGAATGCCATCCTTACAACCAAATTCAGAAATGTAGACCTGCTCCCGGCCAGCATGGACCTCGCCGGCGCCGAGCTGGAACTCGTCGACATCCCGGAACGTCAGACCCGGCTGAAGAAAGCCCTGGCTGACGTCAATGAGAACTACGACTACATCCTCCTCGACTGCCCGCCGTCTCTCGGACTCATCACGCTGAATGCCCTCACGGCATCCGATTCGTTCCTGGTGCCCATCCAGTGCGAGTACTATGCGCTCGAGGGCCTGTCTCAGTTGCTCAACACGGTCAAGACGATCAAACGGCTCTACAATCCCTCTATTGACCTCGAGGGTGTCGTCCTGACCATGTTCGACAATCGGCTGAACCTGACCCAGCAGGTCGTTGCGGAAGTCAAAAAATACTTCCCGAATAAAGTCTTCGAGACCGCCATTCCCAGAAATGTCCGGCTGTCCGAAGCACCGAGTTTCGGGATGCCCGTTCTCTATTATGACCGCGGGTCCCGGGGCTCTATGGCGTATATCGCCCTTGCGAGAGAATTAATAAAAAAGAACACGAAAAGGTGAATGAAGAATGGCAAAACAACGTGGTCTTGGAAGAGGTTTGGATGCATTGTTCACGGAGAGCGACATTGCCCGGGAGCCCACCAGCTCCGTCTCGGAACTGCGCCTGACCCAGATCGAACCCAACAAGGAACAGCCCCGTAAGACCTTCGACCAGAAGGCATTACAGGAGCTGGCAAAATCCATCGAAGCCAACGGCATCCTCCAGCCCATGCTGGTCCGTCCCATGGACGATGGCACCTATCAGCTGGTTGCCGGTGAACGGCGCTGGCGCGCGTCCCGCATGGCCGGGCTTACCACCGTGCCCGTCATCATCCGGGAAATGTCCGACGAGCAGGCGATGCAGATCTCCCTCATCGAAAACCTGCAGCGTGAAGACCTGAACCCCATCGAAGAGGCGGAAGGCCTGCAGCTGCTCATCACCCGGTACAGCCTGACGCAGGAAGAAGCTGCGTCCCGCGTCGGCCGGTCCCGTCCCGCCATCGCGAACTCCATCCGTCTCCTCGGCCTGCCCGAAGAGGTGAGAGAGCTTACCAGAAACGGCGACATCTCTGCCGGCCACGCCCGCGCTCTGCTGGCTCTGGGCGACTCTTCCGAAATGGTGGAGACCGCGAAGCAGATCAAAAAAGAAGAGCTGTCCGTCCGCGACGTCGAGCGCCTCGTGAAAGTGAAACAGGACGCGAAGAGCGGCAAGTCCCGCGCCAAGAAGTCCCGGGCCAGAGATTCCTTCTACGATGAAGTCGAGATCGCCATGACGAAGTCCATTGGCCGGAAAGTCACGGTCAAGGTCCGTCCGAACGCAAAAGGGAAGGGCTCCCTGGAGTTCGACTTCTTCTCGAAGGACGACCTCACCAAACTGGCGAATGCCCTGAGCGAAGCGCTCAACGAAGAATAACCAAGTTGATAACACCATTAGCATAAAGGAGACCAAACACCATGCTGGATATTAAAGTCATCCGCGAAAACCCCGAGCGAGTCAAAGCTGCGGTCAAGTCCCGCAACGGCAACCTCGACGCCGAAGTCGATGAACTCATCGCCATCGACCAGGAGCGCCGGAAGCTGCAGCAGGAGAACGATTCTCTGAAACAGCAGCAGAACGAAGCGTCCAAGCAGATCCCGCAAATCAAGAAAGCCGGGGGAGATGCCTCTGAGATCCTCGCCAAGATGACAGAGATCAAAGCAGAAGTCAAAGCCAACGACGACAAGCTCGCCGAACTGGCTGCCCGCCAGAGACAGATCGTCCTCGAGATCCCGAACATCCCGGACGAGACCGTCCCGCTCGGCAAAGATGACACCGAAAACGTCGAGATCCGCCGCTGGGGCGAGCCGAAAGACTTCGGCTTCGAACCGAAAGCCCACTGGGACATCGGCGCCGACCTCGGCATCCTCGACCCGGAGACCGCAGCGAAAGTCACCGGCACCCGCTTCCATTTCTACAGAGGCGCCGGCGCCAGACTCGAGCGCTCCGTCATCAACTACTACCTGAATACGCACACCGAAAACGGTTATACGGAGATCTTCCCGCCGTTCCTCGTCAATCGCGCATCCATGACCGGTACCGGCCAGCTGCCGAAGTTCGAGGAGGACGCCTTCAAGACCACGGAAGACTACTTCCTCATCCCGACCGCGGAGGTCCCCGTCACCAACATGTTCCGTGAGGACATCCTCGACGGCAAGGAGCTGCCCATCAAGTTTGCCGCCTACTCGGCCTGCTTCCGTGCTGAAGCCGGTTCCGCCGGTCGCGATACACGCGGTCTCATCCGTCAGCACCAGTTCAACAAGGTCGAGCTCGTCAAGTTCGCCCGTCCGGAGAACTCCTTCGAGGAACTCGAGTCTCTGACCAACGACGCCGAGCGCGTCCTGCAGGGCCTCGGCCTTCCGTACCGCGTCGTGTGCCTCTCCTCCGGAGACCTCGGTTTCTCCAGCGCCAAGACCTACGACATTGAAGTCTGGATGCCGAGCTACGGCCGCTACGTCGAGATCAGCTCCTGCTCCAACTTCGTCGACTTCCAGGCCCGCCGCATGAACATCCGCTTCAAGGACGACCCGAAAGACAAGGCCCAGCTCGTTCACACGCTGAACGGTTCCGGCGTCGCCATCGGCCGCACCGTCGCCGCCATCCTCGAGAACTACCAGAACGAAGACGGCAGCGTCACCGTCCCGGAAGCCCTCCGCCCGTACTTCGGTACTGACATCATCAAATGATCGGTTGGCGATATACCGACAAAAAAGAACCCCGGCAGATCTCTCTGCCGGGGTTTTCCTTTTCAGTTGTGCTGGCGCGCTTTGCGTCAATCGCGAAAACGCTTACAGTTTGCTCCAGCCGAGGACCGTCTTCAGCGCGCTGAAGACGCCGTCCAGGACCTTGTTTCCGATCTTGGAACCGATGTCCGAGAAGAAGGAACTGATCTTGTTCTGGATGTTCGTGACCTGGTCTTTGATCCGGTTGGTGGTGTCGATCTTGTCAGCGATCTTCTGGATCGTGGACTTGACCGCGGACGTGACCGGATGGTCTTCCGTGGTGTCGATGGCTTTCGCCACACCGTTCAGGATCTTCTGGGTCTTCAGAGCGCTGTTGGTCCGAAGGCTCGTCGAGTAGTTGTAGAAGATCCAGTCCTTCGTGAGCTGGCCGGCAACGACGCTCTTCGAGCGGGTCGCCACCTGATCGCCGAACTGCAGGAGGTTCTGCGCGGACTTGCCGTACGCATAGAGGTGCTTCGTCATATCCTTTGCAAGGTCGAGCTCCGAATTGTAGAGGAGGCTGCCGCCCATGTAGTTGTAAAGGATATTCGAGAAGTACGTGATGGTGTACTCCGTGATATCGTTCTTGCCGGTGAGCGTGTTGGCGATGAGGTCGCCCGTCTTATCATCGGTGATGTAATTGAGGACCTTGTCCGCCTCGACCTTGAAGTCGTAGTTGCGCAGCCACTCGTAGAAGTCTTCCGCGAAGTACGGGGCGATGAGCCCGAGGTCCGCGACAGAAGCGTAGTACCAGTCTCTGGCATACTTGGCTTCCGGATGCCACTCGAGGTCGACCGTGTAGAAGAACGGGCTGCGGAAGTACCCGTCCGGAACGCTGGTCTCGAGGAGGATGTACTTGCCTGCCGGCATCTTCTTCGTGAGAAGCGCGTGGTCGGGAAGGAGTTTCAGGAACTCTTTTTCCTCTTCGGTCAGGTTGTCACCAACGATCCAGTTCAGCTTGTCCTGCGCAAACTCCATAATGTTGTCATTCTGAAGGAGCAGGTACATCGTACCGTTGACGAAGTCTTTCTTCAGGTTGCCGTCGGCGTCCCAAAGCATGTTATCCGAACCCAGATAACTCTTGCCGAGTTTGATGACAAACTTGATGATCGCGCCGGTCATGGGGTCGGGGAACAACTCATCGATCAGGCCGTACTCTTCGATTTTGCTGAAGGCGACGCCGCCCATCTTCTGGAGGATCTCCAGAGACCAGATCAGCGTGACGTTGTTGTCCGGACCGAAGTGGACGACACCGTTTTCATCGGCGGTGGCAGCGAGGATCGCCGGGATGCGGAGCTCCGTGTCATCTTTCAGGAAGTTCAGGAGCGGTTCTTTCGCGGAGGCCTGCATCAGGCTCCAGTAGGTACCAAGAAGCTTGTACGCATTTTTGCCCTCGATGGAGATCTGAGCGTTCTCGCTGTCCCATTTCAGGACTTCGTTGCGAAGGATGCTGAGTTCTTCCCAGGTGAACCCTTCCGTGCCGATCAGGCTCATGGCACTTTCGAAAGTATCCTTGCCAAGGCCATAGAAGGCTTTGATGAGTTTCTCGGTCTCGTCGCGATTCACCATGACGAACTCGGAACCGGGGACCGGCTGATCGCCCAGGTTGGCCGATGTGAACTCGATCCCGGGTTCAGAACTTTGGAGAAAAACGCCAGGCATGGTCATGATAGCTTTATAGATAGTCGTATCGATAATGGGGATCGTAAGATCCAGCATGCCGACCATGCTTTCAAAGCCGACATAACAGGTCTTTGTCGCGCTTTTCTCAACGGTGACCTTCAGTTCTCTGGTTTCCGGTTTGATGAGTTTGAACCCGTCATCTGCAATGCTGCGGATCTCGAGCGTATACTCGCCTTCCGGAACATTCTTTGCTCCGTAAATGCGGTAGAGGGATTCGACCTGATCGAAATCATCGAAAAGCCATTCATAGGCAGACTGGACCAGATCGACGAACCAGCCGGTAATGCCGCCATCGCCTTCCGACCGGTATTTGAACGAGGCGATGAACGCCGTCTTGCTGGCATTCTCCTGCGTCAGCTTGTATTCCTGATCGTCTTTGTTGACCAGGTACATCTCGACCTCAGGAACATTCAGGTTGCCGGCCACGGCTTCGATCTCTGCTTCGACAGCATTGATAAAGTCAGAGAATCCCAAACCCGGCGTTGTAGAGAGTTTCGTTATGTTGTCGCCATATACCATAACGGCGACAGGAACGTCACCTTCCGGACCCTGTTCGCGTCCGGTCGCAGGGTTCACGGTGCTGTCACCGTCCGCTGCCAGGACCCCGATGGGGATGAGGCAGAGGATCATCGCCACAGCCAGAACGATGCTGATGATGCGTTTTCTCATTGCGTTACTCCTTTTCTGTTGTTCGATTGTGCGGATAACTCGATTCTTAATTAAAGTCTAAAAGAGAATTCTTATACAAATCTTAAAAAAACCTTTAATTAGGCTGAAAAACAGAAAAAATTTATTTGTACGCATAAAGAAAAATGGCGCGTTGGGTTACATTTGTTTCGGTAATTATACTGATTTCAGAAAAAAGGACTATGGAAGACAGGGTAGGCCGTTTCGTAGTCCCTTTTTTGTTGGCGATTTAGGGAGAGTTCTCAAAAGACGCAAAAAAAGAGACTACAGAAGCCGGAACAGAGCATCTGTAGTCTGTTTTTATGTGAAAAATCAGCATGCCGGGTTATTCCCTGCTCAGGTTCTATGCAGATCATCAGAAAAACGGACTACAACGCCTGATTCTAGGCATTTGTAGTCCGCTTTTTGAAAATCGGTGAGTGCTTCGCTCCTAAATTAGAGCGGCCAAGTGTTTACTCTTCGACAGGAGCCTCAGCCGGTGCTTCTGCTTCTGCAGCAGGTGCGTCGTAGAGGACTTCGAAGTTCTCGGGCTCGGCGTCGGAGAGGACGGGGGCAGCGGGTGCCTGGGCCTCAGCGGCGGGAGCGACGTCTGCGACGACTTCGGCGGGAGCGGCCTCGACAGCAGCGTCAGCGGCTTCGACAGCCTCCGCTTCGGCAGCGGCCTGTTCGGCTTTTGCTTTCGCTTTGATCTCCTCGGCGTCGAACTTCGGGGCGATGATGCCGTAGCGGGTGCCCTCGGAGTCAGAGCGGGGAGCGCGGGCGGGAGCTGCCGGTGCGTCGTTCGCTGCCGAGCGGCCACGGCCGCCATTGCCTCCGCGACCACCGCGGTCATTCCGGCCACGGCCACCGCGATCG
Source organism: Clostridia bacterium (assembly GCA_017433225.1). Taxonomy (GTDB): domain Bacteria; phylum Bacillota; class Clostridia; order Oscillospirales; family Acutalibacteraceae; genus RUG420. The sequence continues at coordinate 2,792 of JAFRHS010000050.1, read as the reverse complement.
TTTCCGCGACCACCGCGTCCGCGGTCGTTGCGTCCGCGTCCACGGTCATTGCGCGGCTGGAGCGGTTCGACACCTTCGGCCAGCGCGATGACCACGCGGCGGTCGGCGTCGGAGCCGATGGAGTAGGACTGGAGCCCTTCCATCTCGGCGATGGTGGTGTGGATGATCCGTCTCTCGGACGGGTTCATCGGGTTCAGGGTCATGTTGCGGCCGTATTTCCGGACACGGCGGCCGTTCTTGCGGGCGATGTCCTTGAGGGTGCGCTCACGCTTTTCGCGGTAGTCGCCGACGTTGATGGAAATGCGGACGGACTTGCCGTCTTCTTTGCCGCGGTTGGCAGCAAGGCGGGTGAGGTACTGGATGGAGTCCAGGGTCTCGCCGCGGCGGCCGATGAGCAGAGAATAGTTGTCCTCGGAGGACACTTCAAAGAAGTATTCTTTGCCGGCCTTCGTCACATCGATGTCGTAGTTCTCGATGCCGAGGCCTTCGATGACGGTTTTCAGGTACGCATACGCCTTTTTGACCTGCTCCGGAGCTTCCTCCATGGAAACGGCTTCGCGGGGTTCCGCAGGTTTCTCAGCGGCCTTCTCGGCCTTTTTGGGCGATGTACCCTTCTTCTCTTCGGCAGTCTTTTTCGGAGCGGCTGCCTTCTCCTTCTTCTGGTTGGCGGGCTTCTCAGCCTTCTGCTGAGTCTTCGCCTTCGCGCCGGAGCTCTTCTTGACAGCGGCTACCTTCTTCGGTTTCTCTTCCTTTGCCTCATAGAAAGCGCGGACTTCGGCCTGCTTGCCGCCGAAAAGACCAAACTTCTTCTTTTCGGGGAACTGCAGGACTTCGAACTGGACGTCCGCGTCGTCGGGGGCATTCAGAGAACGGATGGCCGACTGCTGTGCTTCCTCAATGGTCGCACCGGTCGCGATTGCATCTTTTACCATGCGTTTTCTTCCTCCTTACATCCGGCTTCTCCGGATGTGGTTTTAAAAAGAGCCGCCGCAGTAGGAGTCGTAGTAGAAGCGGCGGCTGATTTTTCGTAATGAAGTTTTAGCGGACAGACTGTTTGACCACGAGCTCTTTGGAGCGGCGGACGTTGGTCTCGTCCACAAGGACCTGGGCAATGACCTTCTCGGGCGTGTAGAGCTTGTCGAGAACGATCATCTGGATGAAACTCAGGACAGAGTTGACGGCCCAGTAGATACCGATACCGACCGGGAAACTCCAGGACAGCCACAGGGACATGAAGGGCATGAACATGAGCATGCAGCCCATCGTCGCCATGTTGGACATGTCGGCGTTCATCCGGCGGGAGCGGATCAGGGAATAGATGGAGGTCAGCATTGCGGCAGCGAACGCCAGAACGGGGATGATGATGATCATCTTCTGGTCGTGCCAGACCTGACCGGGGATATCACCGAAGTTGAAGGGGCCGGCACGGAAGTGTGCGGCGAAGTCGGTGAGGGCGTTGTAAGCGGTGTCCGGGAACTTGTCGCCGAGGTCCGCTTTCAGTTCGTCGATGTGGTTGAGGATCGGGATCTCCATCCAGCGAGAGGTTCGGGAGGATTCCACATACTTCTCAACGGCGGTGGAGAGCGTGTCGACCAGTCCATCGCCATAGCGGTTCAGGCGAAGGATGTAGGTCAGCGGCATGTAGATGGCACCGTACAGACCCATGATGACGGGCATCTGGATGAGAAGGGCGCCGCAGCCGGTGGACATGGAACCGAAGCCTTCTTTGGCATAGAAGTCCTGCATGGCCTGCTGCTGTTCGTTGGGGTCGGTGTATTTGGATTTGATCTTGTTGATGCGGGCCTGCATCCGCTTGGTCTTTGCCTGGCTCTTCTGCTGGTTGATGGAAGTCGGGAGCAGGACGAGCTTGACGAGAATGGCAAGGACGATGACAGCCATCAGGTAGTTCTTCTGGAAAATGGTGTAGAAGAGGAAGATGAGCCATCCGAACGGATACGAGAAAATATTATAGATCAGCTTGTAAAAACCCATATGTTTTCTCCTAATAGTACTCTTTTTCTTCGGGGACCGGGTCGTAGCCGCCGGATGTCAGCGGACTGCAGCGGACAATGCGCCAGGCGGTCATAGCGGTCCCTTTGACTGCCCCGTAGCGGTCGATGGCCTCGTAGCCGTACTGGGAACAGGTCGGGTAGAATTTACAGGTGGCGGGTGTGTGGACAGTGATGTGCTTCTGGTAAAAGCGGATGCTCTTTTTCAGGGCTTCCTGCGGTGCACTCATGGGCGATTCACCTCGTGTTCTCGTTACCGGGGAAGGATGTTCCCCTTCTTCAGGTGCTGGACCATCACTTGTTCCAGGTCGTAGCTTTTTTTGTACCTGGTCCGCCCGCGTGCAACGAATACGAAGTCGTACCCCTGAAGGTACTCTCCATATTCTTTGTACACGTTCTGGAACGCTGCGCGGATGAGTCTGCGGGACTTGTTCCGCTCAACAGCGTTTCCGATCTTCTTGCTGGTCGTAATACCTATACGACAAATTCCCGCACGGTTCTTCATGAAATAAGTAACCAGTGCAGGATTTGCATATGAAGTCCCTCTCGTGTAGAGACGTCTGAAATCTGTATTACGCTTTAAAGTAGTCATAGAAGGTCAGCGTAGGTGACTTACGCAGTCAGGTTCTTTCTGCCCTTGGCTCTGCGACGGGCAATGACCTTGCGACCGTTGCGGTCGGACATTCTTTTACGGAAGCCGTGCTCTTTGGCTCTGTGCCGCTTCTTCGGCTGATAGGTTCTCTTCACAGATTATCCCTCCGTTTCCTATTTGGACTTGCAGGT
>JAFRHS010000049.1 GCA_017433225.1 Clostridia bacterium | reverse complement strand
GTGACGCGGGCCGTCTCGTCGGCGCGTATGCCGAGGAGCCGCGTGTAGTCGGTGCCGCGAATCAGCTCCGCCATGCCGTGCTCGGTTCTGTCTTCGGTCTCATACTCGACGTGAGCGGTGTTGATGGTGATACCACGCTCTCTCTCTTCGGGAGCCTTATCGATCTCGCCATAGTCTTCGAACTTGGCAAGGCCCTTCATAGCAAGAGTCTTGGTGATCGCAGCGGTAAGGGTGGTCTTACCATGGTCGACGTGACCGATGGTACCAATGTTTACGTGCGGCTTGTTTCTGTTAAAATGTTCCTTTGCCATTGGAATGTTCCTCCTTCATTATGGTGAACTATTTTCTTTCAGAATTATTTCGATTGTATCAGATAGACTGATTCAATGCAAGTACTGTTTCAAGGTCAGTCCTTCTTGTTTCTGTCGGTGATGATACCTTCCGCGATGGACTTCGGAACCTCGACATAATGGGACGGCTGCATGACATAGTTGGCACGGCCCTGGGTCTTGGAACGAAGGTCGGTGGAATAACCGAACATGGAAGCAAGCGGGATGAACGAGCTGATCTGGGTGGCGCCGTTGACGGGCTCCATACCCTTGATGAGACCACGGCGGGAGTTGATGTCGCCGATGACGTCGCCGACATAGTCGTCCGGAGTGGTGACGTCGACTTTCATCATGGGCTCCATCAGGACCGGGGATGCCTTTCTCATGGCATCCTTGAAGGCCATGGATCCGCAGATCTTGAAGGCCATCTCAGAGGAGTCGACTTCATGGTAAGAACCGTCGTAGAGGGTGACTTTGACGTCTTCGACGTTATAGCCGGCCAGGACACCGTTGAGCATGGCGCTCTTGATACCCTGTTCGGTCGGGGCGATGAATTCCTTCGGAATGGCACCGCCGACAACGGCGTTGACGAACTCGTAGCCCTTCTCGGGGTTCGGCTCGATCTTGATCTTGACTTCGGCGTACTGACCGGAACCACCGGTCTGACGCTTGAACTTGCAGGCGACATCCGCCGGAGCGCTGATGGTCTCGCGGTAGGCAACCTGCGGCTGACCTACGTTTGCTTCGACCTTGAACTCACGGAGCAGACGGTCGACGATGATCTCCAGGTGGAGCTCACCCATACCGGCGATGATGGTCTGACCGGTCTCTTCGTCTGTGTAAGTACGGAATGTCGGATCTTCTTCGGCCAGTTTGGCGAGGGCGATGCCCATCTTTTCCTGACCGGCCTTGGTCTTCGGCTCGACGGCAACACGGATGACCGGTTCCGGGAAGTCGAGGGACTCAAGGATGACCGGATGTTTCGGGTCGCAAAGGGTATCGCCGGTCGTGGTGTTCTTGACACCGACGCAGGCGGCGATATCGCCGGAGTAAACCGTATCGATATCCTGTCTGTGGTTCGCGTGCATCTGCATGATACGACCAAGACGCTCGTTCTTGTCCTTTACGGAGTTGTAAACGGTCTCGCCGGCATTGGCAGTACCCGAATAGACACGGAAGAAACAGAGCTTACCGACATACGGGTCCGTTGCGATCTTGAACGCAAGAGCGGAGAACGGATCGTCGTCTTTCGGATGTCTCTCGATCTCTTCGCCGGTCGCGGGGTCTGTACCCTTGATGGCGGGGATATCGGTAGCAGCGGGCATGTAGTCAACGATGGCGTCGAGGAGGGGCTGAACGCCCTTGTTGCGGTAGGAAGTACCGCAGACCATCGGGACCATGTCGTTGGCAAGAGTGCCCTTACGGATCGTAGCTTTGATCTCATCGATGGTCAGCTCTTCCCCGTTGAAGTACTTCTCCATGAGTTCGTCGTCATAAGAGGCGACGGTCTCGATGAGAGCATCGTGATATTCCTGAGCCTTGTCCATGATGTCTGCGGGAATCTCTTCGTCGCGGACGTCCTGGCCCATGTCGTCGTAGTAAACTTCGGCGCGCATGGTGATCAGGTCGACGATGCCGCGGAATTCCGACTCGGCGCCGATCGGGATCTGGATCGGGACCGGGTTGGCCTTCAGACGGTCTTTGACCATTTCGATGACGTTGTAGTAGTCGGCGCCCATGATGTCCATCTTGTTGACGTAGATCATGCGCGGGACCTGATATTTGTCAGCCTGACGCCAGACGGTCTCAGACTGGGGCTCGACGCCACCCTTGGCGGAGAGGACGGTCACGGAGCCGTCGAGGACTCGAAGAGAACGCTCGACTTCTGCAGTGAAGTCCACGTGGCCGGGAGTGTCGATGATGTTGATTCTGTGTTCTTTCCAGAAACAGGTGGTAGCAGCGGAAGTAATGGTGATACCACGTTCCTGCTCCTGAACCATCCAGTCCATGGTGGCGGCGCCGTCATGGACTTCACCGATCTTATGGTTGATACCGGTGTAGTACAGGATACGCTCGGTCGTCGTCGTTTTACCGGCGTCGATGTGAGCCATGATACCGATGTTCCTGGTTTTTTCCAAAGATACCTGTCTCGGCATATAATCCTCCCGTGCTTACCAGCGGAAATGAGCAAACGCCTTGTTGGCTTCTGCCATTCTGTGAGTGTCTTCGCGTTTCTTGAATGCAGAACCGGTTTCGTTCACGGCATCCATGATCTCGTTGGCGAGACGTTCTTTCATAGTTCTCTCACCACGCTGACGGGCATACAGGGTGATCCAGCGGAGACCCAGGGTCTGTCTGCGTTCCGGACGGACTTCCATCGGAACCTGATAGGTGGCACCGCCGACACGGCGAGCCTTAACCTCAAGGACAGGCATGACGTTTTCCATCGCCTTCTCGAACACTTCGAGAGGATCTTCACCTGTCTTTTCTTTGATGATGTCAAAAGCGCCGTAGACGATCTTCTGGGCGACACCTTTCTTACCATCGAGCATAACACTGTTGATGAGACGTGTTACGAGCTTTGAGTTGTAAAGCGGATCGGGCAAAACATCACGTTTTGCAATCTGGCCTCTTCTTGGCACTTCGCTTCCCTCCTTCATAGTAATGATATCATAGGTACTCGAGTGACAACGTTCTCGTGGCGCCAATGTGTGAGGCACATATAAAAAACAATATATATACACTCCACATTGTCACGCATGTTTCTGCGTGGCCTTGCAAGAAGTTTGTTCTCTTACTTTTTCTTCGGTCTCTTAGCGCCGTATTTCGAACGGGACTGCATACGGTCCGTAACACCCTGTGTATCGAGCGTACCGCGAATGATGTGGTAACGAACACCGGGAAGGTCCTTAACACGTCCGCCTCTGATGAGGACGACACTATGCTCCTGAAGATTGTGGCCGACACCCGGAATATAGGCGGAAACCTCGATCCCGTTGGTCAGACGGACTCTGGCGATCTTACGAAGTGCAGAGTTCGGCTTCTTCGGTGTGGCGGTCTTGACGGCAGTGCAGACACCGCGTTTCTGCGGAGACTGAACGTCGGTCATGACATTCTTCTTAGAGTTGAGTCCTTTCAGAAGAGCCGGAGCCTTTGCTTTCTTTTCAGAGGTCTTACGACCCTGACGAACAAGCTGGTTAAAGGTTGGCAATCTGTTTCACCTCCATGCAAATAATGTAAAGTATAAATATATTGCTATAAGGAGAGCCTCCGGTAGATCGCCCGGAAGTTCTCCTGTATAGTTTTGGTTTCGCGTGCTGGAAACACTGCGACAATTCGGTATTGTAGCCGAATTGTAAGGCTTTGTCAACACTGGATTTCCGCACAGCTACTGCGGCGATTTACTCTTCCTCAGGCATGTCCTCGAATTCTTCGATGTCTTCGATGAACAGATCGGAATCGATTGCGTTGAACAGGTCGTGCTTCTGTTCGACTTCGACGTCGGCATAGCACTTCATACCGGTGCCGCTCGGGAGCAGCTTGCCGATGATGACGTTCTCCTTGAGGCCGAGCAGCGGATCGGTCTTGCCCTTGATGGCCGCGTCGGTGAGGACACGGGTCGTCTCCTGGAAGGAGGCGGCGGACAGGAAGGAATCCGTGGCGAGAGAAGCCTTGGTGATACCGAGGAGCATCGGGTCCGCTTTGGCATAAGCCGGTTCGCGGCCGGTCTCGGCAGCTTCCTTCTCCAGTTTCTCGTTGACCGCATAGAAGTCGGACTTCTCGATGACGGAGCCCGCGATGAGATCGGTCTCACCGGCATCGGTGACGGTGACCTTCTTCATCATCTGGCGGACGATGACTTCGATGTGCTTGTCGTTGATGTCGACACCCTGCATCCGGTAGACGCGCTGGACTTCGCGGATGAGGTAGTCGTGAACGGCATCGACGCCCATGATCTCGAGGAGGTCATGCGGGTTGACGGAACCTTCGGTCAGCGCTTCGCCCTTCTGGACGGTGGCGCCGGGGACGATCTTCTGGCGCAGGCGCAGGCCGTACGGGATGAGGTAGGACTTCTCCTTCCCCTCTTCCGTATTGGTCACGATGACGTGCTTGCCCTTCTTGTCGTCGTCGATGGAGACAGTGCCATCGAACTCGGACAGGATGGCGAGGGTCTTCGGCTTGCGGCCTTCGAACAGTTCTTCCACTCGGGGAAGACCCTGCGTGATATCGGAACCGGAAGCAACACCGCCGGTGTGGAACGTACGCATGGTCAGCTGGGTACCGGGTTCACCGATGGACTGAGCCGCGATGATACCGACCGCTTCACCGACCGTGACGGCGCCGCCGGTGGCAAGGTTCTTGCCGTAGCACTTGATGCAGACACCGTGGTGGGCGCGGCAGGTCAGGAGCGAACGGATGTCGATCTCCGCTCTGGAGCCCTCTTCCGCCTTGCCGGCGGCGATGTCTTCGGCGTGGGTCTCTTTGACGTACTTCGCAACGATCTCGGCGTCGTCTTCCGTCAGCATGTGGTCGCAGTCCATCAGGACTTCGCCGGTCTTCCGGTCGACGAGGTCTTCGACCAGGTAACGGCCGACGAGACGTTCTTCCAGTTTTTCGATGACTTCGTTCCCGTCGGTGATGTCGTAGACCGGGATGCCGTGTTTGCAGCCACAGTCCTCTTCAGAGACGATGACTTCCTGGGAAACGTCGACGAGACGTCTCGTCAGGTAACCGGAGTCAGCGGTACGGAGTGCGGTATCGGCAAGACCTTTACGGGCACCACGGGAGGAGATGAAGTATTCAATGATGTTCAGACCTTCACGGTAGTTCGCTCTGATCGGGATCTCGATGGTCTTACCGGACGTGTTGGCGATAAGACCGCGCATGCCGGCGAGCTGACGAAGCTGGGAGTCAGAACCACGGGCGCCGGAGTCGATCATCATGAAGATCGGGTTGTATCGGCCGAGGTTGTCCTTCAGGCCGTCGGACACCTGCTTCGTGCAGTTGTCCCACTCGCTGAGGATGAGACGGGAGCGCTCTTTGCTCGAGAGCATACCCATCTGATAGTAGGATTCGATCTGGTCGACCTTGTCAGACGCGGCGCCGACGTAATCCCATTTGCTTTCGGGGATCTTCGCGTCGGAGACGGCAACGGTGATACCGCTCAGCGTGGAGTACTTGTAACCCTGTGCCTTGATCTCGTCGAGCATGACGGATGTGGTGTGCGTGCCGTGGATGCGCAGGCAGCGGTCGATGATCTTCCCGAGGACTTTCTTGTTGACCAGGTCTTCGACTTCCAGACGGAACTCGTTGCCCGGGATGCTTCTGTCGATGAAGCCGAGGTCCTGCGGGATGGGGTTGTTGAAGATGACCTTGCCGAGCGTGGTCTCGATGATGCCGGACTTCTGCTCGCCGTCGATCTCCTTCGTCATACGGATCTTGATCTTGGAGTGCATCGTGATGGTCTTTTCTTCGAACGCCATGGTGGCTTCGTTGACATCGCGGAAGACTCTCCCCTCACCCGGCTCGCCGTCCTTGTCGAGGGTCAGGTAGTAAGAACCGAGGACCATGTCCTGGGTCGGGACCGTGACGGGACGTCCGTCGGAGGGTTTCAGAAGGTTGTTCGCCGCCAGCATCAGGAAACGGGCTTCCGCCTGAGCTTCTGCGGACAGCGGTACGTGAACGGCCATCTGGTCGCCGTCGAAGTCGGCGTTGAACGCCGTACATGCGAGCGGATGGAGCTTGATGGCGCGGCCGTCGACCAGGACCGGTTCGAAGGCCTGGATGCCGAGGCGGTGCAGCGTAGGCGCACGGTTCAGCATGACGGGGTGATCTTTGATGACGACTTCCAGGGCATCCCAGACTTCGTCTTTGGAACGTTCGACCATCTTGCGGGCAGACTTGATGTTGCCGGCGATATTGGTCTCGACGAGGCGTTTCATGACGAAGGGTTTGAACAGCTCGAGAGCCATTTCCTTCGGCAGACCGCACTGATACATCTTGAGTTCCGGACCGACGACGATAACGGAACGGCCGGAGTAGTCGACACGCTTGCCGAGCAGGTTCTGACGGAAGCGGCCCTGCTTACCTTTCAGCATATCGGAAAGGGACTTGAGCGGGCGGTTGTTCGGTCCGGTGACCGGACGTCCGCGGCGGCCGTTGTCGATGAGGGCGTCGACGGCTTCCTGGAGCATGCGCTTCTCGTTGCGGATGATGATGTCCGGCGCATGGAGGTCCAGGAGACGTTTCAGACGGTTGTTGCGGTTGATCACGCGGCGGTACAGGTCGTTGAGGTCAGACGTTGCGAAACGTCCGCCGTCGAGCTGGACCATGGGGCGCAGATCGGGCGGGATGACCGGGATGCAGTCGAGGATCATCCACTCCGGCTTGTTGCCGGAATTCCGGAAGGCGTTGACGACTTCCAGTCTCTTCAGAAGACGGGTCCGTCTCTGGCCGGTGGCCTTGACGAGTTCTTCCGTCAGTTCATCGGAAAGAGCGACGACGTCGATCTCCTGAAGGAGCTTCTTGATGGCTTCCGCGCCCATTCCGGCGTCGAAGTCATCTTCGTACATCTCGCGCATTTCCTGATAGTTCTTTTCGGTCAGGAGCTGGTATTTCTCGAGCGGGGTGGCACCCGGATCCGTGACGATGTAGAGGGCGAAATACAGGACCTTCTCCAGCGAACGCGGAGAGATGTCGAGCATCAGGCCGATCCGGGACGGAATGCCCTTGAAGTACCAGATGTGGGAGACCGGGGCGGCCAGTTCGATGTGGCCCATCCGCTCTCTTCTGACTTTCGCTTTGGTGACTTCGACACCGCAGCGTTCGCAGATCTTGCCTTTGTAGCGGATCCGCTTGTATTTACCGCAGGAGCACTCCCAGTCTTTGGTGGGCCCGAAGATCTTTTCGCAGAAAAGACCGTCGCGCTCCGGCTTCAGAGTCCGGTAGTTGATCGTTTCGGGCTTGGTGACTTCACCGTTCGACCATTTGCGGATGGTATCCGGAGAAGACAGGCCGATCCGAATGGAATCGAATACCAGATCGTCATTCATCGTTTTATTCTGAATGTCTGTCATTGGGCGACCTCTTTCCTTATATTATTCGTCAAAGCTGAGGGAATCCAGATCTTCCGCGGTGGGTTCCTCATCAGCGGTGAATTCGTCAAACTCGTCTTCGGTCTCCATGGGCTCGCCCTGCTCGTCGAGGGTCATGTAGCCGCTGGCGCCTTCGGCGTCGTTGACGGACTTCATATCGTCGTTTTCGGCAAGACGGAATCCGATGTCATCGCCATCGAAATTCTGTCTGAGGTCGATTTCGTTATCATCTTTGTCGAGGACGCGGACGTCGAGGCCGAGTGCCTGCAGTTCCTTGATGAGGACCTTGAAGGACTCCGGAACGCCGGACTTCGGTACGCTCTGGCCCTTGACGATCGCTTCGTAGGTCTTGACACGGCCGACGATGTCATCGGACTTGACGGTCAGGATCTCCTGAAGGGTGTAAGCCGCGCCGTACGCTTCGAGGGCCCAGACTTCCATTTCACCGAAACGCTGGCCGCCGAACTGGGCTTTACCGCCGAGGGGCTGCTGCGTGACGAGGGAGTACGGACCGGTGGAACGGGCGTGGATCTTGTCGTCGACAAGGTGATGGAGCTTCAGATAGTACATGACGCCGACCGTGACGCGGTCGCCGAGCGGAAGGCCGGTACGGCCGTCCATGAGTTCGGTCTTACCGTCTCTGCCCTCCCAGGCTTCCTCGATGAGTGCGAGTTCTGCCTCGTCCTCCGTTTTGCTGCGGAGGAGATCCATGAGGTCGGAAAGAAGGAAGCCCTTCTCTTCGTTCTGGTCCTCATAGTCGAGGATGAGCTGCTTCGTCTGGTCATTGCCCTGCGCCAGGAGTTTGGACTCGACGAGGAAGTACTGGATATCTTCCTCATGCGCGCCGTCGAAGACGGGGGTCATGATCTTCCAGCCCTTCGAGCGGGCCGCCATACCGATGTTGACTTCGAGGACCTGACCGATGTTCATTCGGGAGGGAACGCCCAGCGGGTTCAGAACGATGTCGAGCGGCGTACCGTCCGGCAGGAACGGCATATCTTCCTGCGGAAGGACGCGGGAGACGACACCCTTGTTACCGTGACGGCCGGCCATCTTGTCACCGACCTGGATCTTTCTCTTCTGGGCGATGTACACGCGGACGACTTTGTTGACGCCCGGGCTCAGCTCATCGGAGTTGGCTCTCGTGAAGACTTCGACATTGAGGACGATACCGTACTCGCCGTGCGGGACACGGAGCGATGTATCGCGGACCTCTCTCGCCTTCTCGCCGAAGATGGCCTGCAGGAGGCGCTCTTCCGCGGTGCGCTCGGTCTCACCCTTCGGGGTGACCTTACCGACGAGGATGTCGCCGGACTTGACTTCGGCGCCGATGTGGATGATACCCTCTTCATCGAGGTTCGCCAGTGCGTCTTCACCGACGTTCGGGATGTCGCGGGTGATCTCTTCCGGCCCGAGCTTGGTGTCGCGGGACTCGAGTTCGAACTCTTCGATATGGATGGAGGTATAGATGTCGTCCCGGATGAGTTTCTCATTCAGAAGGACGGCGTCTTCGTAGTTGTAGCCTTCCCAGGTCATGAAGCCGATGAGGGCGTTCTTACCGAGGGAGATCTCACCGTTGCTCGTAGCGGGGCCGTCGGCGATGACCTGTCCTTTGGTGACTTCCTGGCCAAGGTCGACGATGGGTCTCTGGTTGATGCAGGTGCCCTGGTTGGAGCCCATGAACTTGATGAGGTCGTAGCGGTCGAGGCCGTCTTCGGTCTCGATCTCGATGTGGTCGGCGTCGACGTGTTTGACCGTACCGGCGTTCTTCGCGAGGACGACGGAACCGGAGTCGACAGCGGCCTTGTATTCCATACCGGTACCGACGATCGGAGAGTCGGTGACCATGAGCGGAACGGCCTGACGCTGCATGTTCGAACCCATGAGGGCACGGTTGGCGTCGTCGTTCTCCAGGAACGGGATCATGGCGGTCGCGACGGAGACGAGCATCTTCGGGGAGACGTCCATGAAGTCCGGAACGCTCGGGTCGACTTCTGCGAACTCGTCGCGATAGCGGATGGTGATACGGTTGTTGAGGAAGCGGCCGTCCTTGTCGAGCGGCTCATTTGCCTGGGCGACACGGTAGTTGTCTTCGACGTCAGCGGTCATGTAGACGACTTCGTCGAGGACTCTGCCGGTCTCTTTGTCGATCTTCCGGAACGGCGCCTCGATGAAGCCGTACTTGTTGATGCGGGCAAAGGTGGCAAGATAGGAGATGAGGCCGATGTTCGGACCTTCGGGGGTCTCGATGGGACACATGCGGCCGTAATGCGTGTAGTGAACGTCTCGGACTTCGAATCCGGCACGGTCTCTGGAGAGACCGCCGGGGCCGAGGGCGGAGAGACGGCGCTTATGAGTGAGTTCTGCCAGGGGGTTCGTCTGATCCATGAACTGGGACAGCGGCGAGGAGCCGAAGAACTCTTTGATGGCAGCGACGACGGGACGGATGTTGATGAGTGCTTCCGGGGTCGCCTTTTCGGGGTCCTGCGCGGAGAGAGACATTCTCTCGCGGACGACACGTTCCATACGGGAGAAGCCGATACGGAACTGGTTCTGGAGCAGTTCGCCGACGGAACGGATGCGGCGGTTGCCCAGGTGGTCGATGTCGTCGATGGTGCCGACATTGTTGCCGAGGCAGTCAAGATAGTTGACGGTGGCATAGATGTCGTCGATGATGATGTGTTTCGGGATGAGGTCATCGGCATGCTCTTTCAGAGTGAGGAGCAGGTCGTCCTTGTCCCAGTCGTCCTCTGCTTCGGCGAGGATGTCCTGCAGAACACTGAACCGGACTTTTTCATTGATGCCGACTTCTTCCAGTTCCTCTTCTGTCAGGTCCCATGCGCCGAGGAACGGAAGGATGTCGACCATGCCGTTCGAGACGACTTTGACTTCTTTCCCCTCTTCGGTGAGGACATAAGCTTCGGTGATACCGGCCTGTTCGATCTCATATGCCTTTTCGGCGGTGACGACGTCACCGGCGTCGGCGAGGAACTCACCGGTCTCCACGTTGACGACTTCGCGGGCGAGCTTTTCGCCGGTCAGACGCTGGGAGATGCCGAGCTTCTTGTTGTATTTGTAGCGGCCTACGCGGGACAGGTCGTACCGGCGGGCGTCGAAGAACAGGTTGTCGAGGTGCTGCTCGGCAGTCTCGACGGTCGGCGGCTCGCCCGGGCGCAGTCTCTTATAGACTTCCAGGAGTGCTTCTTCACGGTTTTTCGTCGTGTCCTTCTCGAGGGTCGCGAGGATCCGCTCGTCCGGACCGAAGAATTCAAGGATCTCTTCGTTGCTGGAAAGGCCCAGAGCACGAATGAAGGTCGTGATCGGGATCTTTCTGTTCTTGTCGATGCGGACATAGAACACATCGTTCTGGTCCGTCTCGTATTCGAGCCAGGCGCCTCTGTTCGGGATGACGGTGGTCGTGTAGAGTTCCTTACCGGTCTTGTCATGGGTCATACCATAATATACGCCGGGGGAACGGACCAGCTGCGAAACGATGGCCCGTTCCGCACCGTTGATGATGAAGGTACCGCTCTCCGTCATGATCGGGAACTCGCCCATCTTGACGACCGACTCCTTGATGAGTCCGGTCTCCTTGTTGGCGAGACGCGCAGTCAGATGGATGCTGGACGAATAGGTGGCCCTGTTCGCCTTGCACTCCTTGACGGTGTATTTGGGTTTTTCATCCATGGAATAGTCGACGAACTCGAGGACGAGATTACCGGTGTAGTCGGTAATTTCCCCGATGTCTCTGAAGACTTCCTTCAGACCGACATCCAGGAACCACTGGTACGAATTCTTCTGGATCTCGATGAGGTTCGGCATCTGCATGACTTCATCGATCTGAGCGAAATTCATACGAGTGGTTGTTCCGAGCCTGGTCGCTTTAACGTTTACCATAAGCCGTGATCACTCCGTTCCGTATTTCTAAAATCGCGCACTTTCCGTTATAAAAGTGGATTTATATTTTATATATAGAAGGACGCCCCGTCAAGCGCATTTTTCAAATTTGTCAAGCCCCTTTCGAAAGTTTTTTATAAGCGTTTCCGGGTGTTCCTGATTTTGAGGCGATTTACCCTTGTTTCCCCTTCCCCGGTCTGTTATCATGGTAGCATCATCAAAGGAAGGTACTGAACTATGGAACGCACTTATATCATGCTCAAACCGGACTGCGTCGAACGCGGTCTCATCGGAGAAGTCATCTCCCGCATCGAACGCAAAGGCTATCAGATCACGTCCATGAAGATGATGCACCTGGACGAGCCCATCCTCCGGGAACACTATGCGCACCTCGTGAACGAGGACTTCTTCCCCCTGCTCGTCGACTTCATGATGAGCGGCCCCGTCGTCGCCATGATCGTCGAGGGTGAGGACTGCATCGCCGGCATGCGCCGCCTGATGGGCCCCACGAACAACGCCAACGCGGCTCCCGGCACCATCCGCGGAGACCTGGCCTGCTCCAACCGGCTCAACATCATCCACGGCTCCGATTCCCCCGAGACCGCGGAAGCCGAGATCAAACGCTTCTTCGGCTGAACAGCAAACAAAAAGCTCTCCGGATTCCGGAGAGCTTTTTTGTTTAGTCTAAGAAGTCTTTCAGTTTCTTGGAACGGCTGGGATGGCGGAGCTTGCGGAGCGCTTTCGCTTCGATCTGACGGATGCGCTCACGGGTGACGTTGAACTCCTTGCCGACCTCTTCGAGGGTCCGGGGATGACCGTCCTCGAGACCGAACCGCAGAGACAGGACGCGTTCCTCTCTCGGGGTCAGGGTCTTCAGGACTTCGGCCAGCTGTTCTCTCAGGAGCATCTGGGACGCGGCGTCGGCCGGTGCCAGTGCTTCGTCATCGGGGATGAAGTCGCCGAGATGGCTGTCCTCTTCCTCACCGATGGGGGTCTCGAGAGAAACGGGTTCCTGAGCGACGCGCAGGATCTCGCGGACCTTCTCGACGGGCATGTCGAGTTCTTCGGCGATCTCTTCTGCCGTCGGGTCGCGGCCGTTCTTGTGGAGGAGCTGGCTGTTGGTCTTCTTGACCTTGTTGATGGTCTCGACCATGTGGACCGGGATCCGGATGGTGCGTGCCTGGTCCGCGATGGCGCGGGTGATGGCCTGACGGATCCACCAGGTGGCGTAGGTCGAGAACTTGAAGCCCTTGGTGTAATCGAACTTGTCGACCGCCTTGATGAGACCGAGATTGCCCTCCTGGATGAGGTCGAGGAACTGCATGCCGCGGCCGACGTACCGCTTCGCGATACTGACGACGAGACGCAGGTTGGACTCGGCGAGTTTTTTCTTCGCCTCTTCATCGCCCTCCGAAATACGGATGGCGAGTTCGATCTCCTCTTCCGGTGTCAGCAGGGGCACGCGGCCGATCTCTTTGAGATAGACTTTGACCGGATCGTCCATCGCCGCGTTCTTGGAGGCGTCGGTGGCGTTGATCTCACCGGGCTTCTGGGTCCCGCCGACCACGTCGAAGTTCAGAGAATCGAGGGCTGCGTCGCCAAGGTCATCGACGATCTCGATGTTGTTGCTCTCGAGCGTGTCGTAGAGCTTGTCGAGTTCGTCGATCTCGAGGTCGAGTTCGACAATGGCGACATCGATGTCATTGGTGCTGAGCTTCCCGGCTGCGCGACCCTTTTCGATGAGGCCATTGACTACCTTTTGCTTCTTTTCTTCCATTGAATCAAACTCCTTACTTTTTCGAGAAAAGTTCCCGAAGTTCTTCGTCGGTGATCTCTCCGCCGGAGGCGGAGGTCTTCCTGTTTTCCGCGTCCTTCAGGACCCGGATGCAGTCTTCGATCTCGGAGAGCGTGCCGCTGAGCGGGATGCCTGCGTTCTGGATCCGCGCCAGCTGCCCCATCTCATCGGGGTCGAAGTACTGGGAGAGGATGAAACTCTCCACGCCCTTCCCCTCCCGGATGCGGCCGGCGATGACCGTGAAGGCCTTCTGACCGAATGCGGTGGAGAAATCGGATGCCTCGAGCCGGTCCCCGATTTTCGCAAGATAGTCGGGATTCCGGAGCAGCGAGGCCAGTATGGTCTCCTCGGCACGAAGCACTTTCCCGCTCACGTGTCCGCCGGACGGATCCTGTTTCACGAGTTCCCGGTTCAGCTCTGTGAAGTCCGCACGCTCTCGGCGGCTGCGCTGCCGTCTCGCCGCTCTCTGGATCTGGGATTCGATGGCCTCCCGTGCCACGCCCGTCTCCTCCGCGACCCGCGAAGTGTAGACATAACGTTCGGCCGGAGCCAGCGATGCCAGAATGAAAGAGACCGCTTCGATGTAACGCACCTTTCCGTCATCGGTGGAGAGGTCGAACTTCATCCGCTGTTCATTGAGTCGATACTCTGTCTCGTTGGATGCGCCGTCCAGCATGGAACGGAACCGTTCCGCGCCGTAGGTCTTGATGATCTCATCGGGGTCTTTCCCGCCGTCCATCGTGAGGGAGCGGACGGTCAGATCCGTCTGTTCGAATTTCTGGAGGGCACGGTGCGTGGCCTCCCGTCCGGCGTCGTCGTTGTCATAGGACAGGACCACTTCCCGGCAGTACCGGGCGATGAGCCGGACCTGCTCATCGGTGAGGGCGGTGCCGAGGCCGGCGATGGCGTTCGTGAACCCTGCCTGATGGAGGGTGATGACGTCGAGATAGCCTTCACAGAGGATGAGCTGATCGGAACCGGACCCCTTCGCGAAGTTCAG
>JAFRHS010000048.1 GCA_017433225.1 Clostridia bacterium | reverse complement strand
TACGATGAGGACTATGAAAAGTTCTACGCTGCCGCATTGCTGGATGTTGAAGAGGCAAAGAAGACAAGGGAATACGGTCTGGATATAGTGAACCATCCCAACTGGTTTGATGCGTCGTTTATATCCTGGCTTTCCTATGATTCACTTCATCTTGAACTTCCCGATGGAAATCTATATTTTGCGCCGATCATTAACTGGG
Source organism: Clostridia bacterium (assembly GCA_017433225.1). Lineage (GTDB taxonomy): Bacteria > Bacillota > Clostridia > Oscillospirales > Acutalibacteraceae > RUG420. The sequence goes on along the minus strand of JAFRHS010000048.1, from coordinate 22,650 downwards.
GAAAATACAGAGAAGAAAACGGCAGGCTTGTCATGCCTGTGACCGTTCGTCTGAATCATGCGATCGCTGATGGCTATCTGGTTGCAAACGTATTTCGTCTCTTGGAACAAGAAATCAAGTCTTTCATGAAGCTCTAATCGCTAAATTTCCGTTTATCGCTCTGCAGATATTCATCCTACTGTCTCGACCCTGACCCGTACCGGGGAATTGCCCATTCCTTCATTGGGATGAACCAGTGGGTCGAATACAAGTCTTTTTATTTGACCTGCTGCTCCGAGGCACGTCGAGACAGTCGTATTGATGACTAAGGTCGAGAAATAAGGGGACTTGTCTATGGCAAATCTCATCACATGCATCCGAATCGTTTGCAGCATTGCTTTGCTGTTCTGCCCTGTGTTTTCGCCGGCATTTTACGCGTTGTATATCGCCGCCGGAGTCACCGACATGATCGACGGCGCAGTGGCGAGGAAAACCGGAACCGTTAGTGAATTTGGAGCGAAGCTGGATACGACGGCAGATTTTGTTCTGGTGGTCGTATGCCTGATCAGGTTGCTCCCGGTCCTCCATGTGCCGGCCTGGCTCATCATCTGGATCGTCGTGATCGCCGTGATCAAGGCGTTCAACCTCATTTCCGGGTATGTCATGCAAAAAGAAACCGTTGTCCTGCATACGGCAATGAACAAGGTGACAGGGCTGCTGCTGTTTGTCCTTCCGCTGACGTTGACGTTTCTGGATCTGAAATACGGCGGGGCCGTCGTCAGTACAGTTGCGACCTTTGCGGCGATACAGGAAGGGCTTTTAATCAAAACAGAAACGAAATAAAGGGTTCCTTCGACCCGGGATAACGCATTCCGGATCGGGGGGATTTTTTTGTCCGCGTCTAAATTTTTTGTACGGACGAGAAAATGGTTGAATTCTTAAAAAATACAATATACAATAAAGAAAAAGTGTAAAAAACCAAACAAATTACCCCTTGAACTGAGGTGCAACTCTATGAACAAAAGACTCCGAAAGACAATCATAACTCTGGCGCTTGTGATCTCTTTTTTGGCAGTTTCTTTTCCTTTTGCGATCCAGAAAGCGAAGGCCGATGATAATCGCGCAATCGTTGTTTCTGCGAATGCTTCTTCCACAGACAGGTCTGCCGCAGAGACCCTGCAGGAATATCTGTATGAACTGGATCAGAGCTACTATGAGATCATCACAGACGACCAGTCGTTTGACGGGTTCAAATTCTGTGTTGGCGCGACCTCTGTGTATGATACGACAGAGGAGATGGAAGGCAAAGCTCCCGATTCGTATGTGATCGCTCCGTTCCGGAACGGCCTGGCCATTTTTGGCGCGGGCAGCCGTGGAACGACCTATGGCGTCCATACATTCCTGGAAGACTTCTGCGGGTATAAATGCTATGGCTGGTACCCCGCCATGGTGAAGACGTCCGACAAAATGACCCTTCCGACCGAAAAGATCGAATATGAACCGTATTTCGAGTACAGGAACACGGACTGGCGCAGCGGCTGGATGCCGTTGTATTCCGTGGCACACAAGCTGAATGGCTGTTACCAGACCGATCTCCCGCAATTCGGAGGGAACATCCCGTATCTCGGCGATGCCAGCTGCCACACGCTCTCAACCGTTTTCTGCGCTGCGGACAAATACTATGAAAGCCATCCGGAATACTTTGCACTGCATAACGGGGACCGGGTTCCCTCACAGCTTTGTCTGACCAATGACAAGGTCTATGACATCGTCCTCGAAGAGGTGTTCGATGTCCTCCGGTCTGAGAAATATGACCCGAACGCAGACCTGCAGATCATTTCTCTGTCTCAGGCGGACAATATGGACTTTTGTGAATGTGACCGGTGCAAGGCTCTCGACGACGCGAACGGGTCCCATGCCGGTTCCATGATCACGTTCGTCAACAAGATCGCGAACGCCGTGAAGGCAAAGGGCTATGACAATGTGGCGTTCGACACACTTGCCTATACCTATTCGCGCAAAGCCCCGTCTCAGGTCCGTCCGGCAGACAACGTCATCGTGACCCTCTGCACGTTCGAATGCTGTTTCTCCCATGCGCTGGATGACCCCGGCTGCCCGAGCAACAAAGAACTGATGGACGACCTTGAGGACTGGTCCAGGATCAGCGACAGACTGTATATCTGGGATTACACGACCAACTTCGCCTATACGCTTGGCGTTTTCCCCGATTTCAACGTCTTACAGAAAAACATCCAGTGTTTCCACAAACACGGGGTCAAGGGCGTTTATGAAGAAGGAAACTATTACGTCGACCGCTGCGATACAGAGTTCGGAGAACTCAGAACGTACCTGATCGCGGAACTCCTGGAAGACCCCTACTGTGACTATGAAGCAAAGATGCTGGAGTTCTGCAACAACTACTACGGCAAGGGCGGAACCTACGTCAAGCAGGTCATCGATGAACTCACTGCCTGCACCAAAGGCCATGTGAACCTGATCTGCCGTATGGGCGATACATTCTCCATCGATGAACAGGAAGCGGCGAAGATCGATCAGCTCTGGACTCAGGCGGAAAACGCGGAAGACAGTTCCAGCGAGGCTTATAAAGCGATCGAACGTAGCAAGCTTTCCTGGCGCTATGTCAAAGCGATTCTTGGCCTCCGGGAATTCAGCGGAACGCTGGAAGAGAACAGAGATGCGAGAGAAGCGCTGTATAACGATCTGATCGCCCACGATGTCAAGATGATCGACGAGTGGACCTGGATCGAAGAAGACTTCTCCGAATATGAACTGATCCCGGTCGAGGAATGGGAGTATGCCGCCCGGTTCTATTATCTGGTCTATGACATGAACGGCGGAGCGAACGGACCTTCGAACCAGTGGGCATTCGATAACAGGATCTCCGACGTCACACCGACCCGCGACGGGTACAGTTTCCTTGGCTGGGCGTCAAGCCCGGATGCGACCGCGGCGGAACTCCAGCCCGGCGACTACATCGACCTGGAGTCCGACCGTACTATCTATGCGGTCTGGGAAAAAGGCGAGGACCCCGAACCGGACTACCGGTTCAGCAAATTCGTGTGGGCCGATGACTACACCGCAAAGGCGATGTACGTCAACTCGTCTGACACCGGTGATATCGTATACTATGATGCGGAAGTCACCTCTGTGATGAATAAAGCGGCTACCTGTGCCGTAGCCGGTGAGATGACCTATACCGCAACTTATGACGGTCACAGTGAAACAACTACACAGACGATCCCCGCGACCGGAAACCATGTCGACGGGAACCACGACGGCCGCTGTGACGAATGCAACGCTCAGACCGGCTCGCCTTCACAGGACACCGGCCGGTGCAAATGGTGCGGCAAGACTCACAAAGGGCTCTTCCAAATTACAATAGCGATCCTGCATAAGGTATTGGCTGCAACATTTGGTGCAAGATACTGATCGTCCCCGAGTATTTATAGACTTTAAAGGAGAAGGATACGGACCTGGATCCGTATCCTTCTCCTTTCGTCATGCCTTGTGTTACAATGGCATTGTTCCAAAAAGGGAAAAAAGGAGTCTTTATGAACATCACAGTCTACCTCGGTGCCAGTGAAGGGGCCGACCCCACGCTGCGGGACGCGGTCGCGGAATTCGGGGACTGGATCGCCCGTAGCGGCAACAGCCTCGTGTACGGCGGGTCCAAGTCCGGTCTCATGGGCGTTCTGGCCGAAAGTGTCGTGACCGCCGGCGGAGAGGCCACCGGCGTTGAACCGGAATTCTTCATGGACATCGCGGTGCAGTATGAAAACCTCACGCACCTCATCGTCACCAAAGACATGACGGAGCGGAAAGCTCTGATGATCGAACTGGGGGACGCGTTCGTCGCCCTGCCGGGCGGGACCGGGACCCTCGAGGAGATCTCGGAGATCATGTCGAGGAACTCCCTCAGCCACATCGACGCGCCCTGCATCCTCTACAACCACAACGGTTATTACGAAGGGTTGAAACAACTGCTCGACACCATGGTCAGGCAGGGCCTCGCGACCGAACAGCAGCTGGCGCGGGTCCATTTCGCCGACAGTATCGATGAACTCTGCGGGCTTCTTGAGGGATGACCGCGGCGGGAATACCTGCTATAATGTAAAGGAAATCTGTCAAGAAGGAGCACTGTTATTATGGCCGAATATGAAAGAAGAGTTGGCACCGTCGTGCGGGGCATCCGCATGCCGATCATCCGGGAGGAGGACGACCTTGCGGAGATCGTGACGACCGGTCTGCTGGAAGCTGCCGAGTTCGAAGGCTTCTCGCTGCGGGACCGCGACGTTGTTGCCATGACCGAATCGATCGTCGCCCGCGCGCAGGGCAACTACTGCACCGTCGATGACATCGCGGACGACGTCCGGGAAAAGCTCGGCGGAGAGACCATCGGCGTCATTTTCCCCATCCTGTCGAGAAACCGGTTCGCGATCTGCCTCAGAGGCATCGCACGGGGCTGCAAAAAGATCGTCCTGATGCTTTCGTACCCCTCGGACGAAGTCGGCAACAGCCTCTTGCCGCTCGACAAGCTCGACGCGTCCGATGTCAACCCTTATTCCGACGTCCTGTCGCTCGAACAGTACCGGGAGAACTTCGGCGTGAACCGTCATGAATTCACCGGCGTTGACTATGTCGAGTACTACACGGACCTCATCCACGAAGAGGGCGCGGAAGTCGAGATCATCTTCGCGAACCATGCCAAAGCCATCCTCGACTACACGGACCATGTCCTCAACTGCGACATCCATACGAGAGACCGCACCAAACGGATCCTCCTCGAGGCGGGAGCCAAAGCGGTCTGCAATCTCGCCGATATCATGAACGCGTCCCGCGACGGCTCCGGCTACAACGATCAGTACGGGCTGCTTGGCTCCAACAAGTCCACCGAGGAACGGGTGAAACTGTTCCCGAAGGACTGCAAAGACGTGATCCTCGCCGTCCAGGAAAAACTCCTGAAGGCGACCGGAAAGCACGTCGAAGTCATGGTCTACGGCGACGGAGCCTTCAAAGACCCGCAGGGAAAGATCTGGGAACTCGCGGACCCGGTCGTGTCGCCGGCTTACACGGACGGCCTCATCGGCACCCCGAATGAGCTCAAACTGAAATATCTTGCCGACAACGACTACAAACATCTGTCCGGCGAAGAACTGAAAAACGCCATCTCCGAGTCGATCCGCTCGAAGAAGAGCGACCTCGTCGGCCACATGGCTTCTCAGGGCACCACGCCCCGCCAGCTGACGGACCTCATCGGCTCGCTGTGCGACCTGACCTCCGGCTCCGGTGACAAGGGCACCCCGGTCGTCCTGGTACAGGGCTATTTCGACAACTACACGAACTGATCTCAAAACAGAAAAACCACCTCCGCAGGGAGGTGGTTTTATTTTCTGTGTGATCAGCCGCCGGTCTCATTCGTGAACTCGTCGATGAGCCAGGTGAGGGTCTTGTCGTAGGTCTCCGGGTCCTTCATCCCGGCGGGTTTTCCGTCGAGCTGGTCCGCGTGGCGGCACAGGTTGCTCGAACTCGTCATGAGGATCTCGTCCGCGTTGGCCAGGTCCTCCAGCGTGTACGGCTCTTCCACATAGGGGATGCCCAACGCCTCACAGGCGCGAAGCAAATGGGCGCGCGCGATGCCCGGCAGGATGAGGTTGTCGAGCGGGGCGGTGTACAGCGTACCGTCCTTGATGATGTGGATGTTGCTGTGAGAGCCCTCTGTGACCCGGTCCGGGGCACGGTACAGGACCGCTTCATCGCAGCCCGCCTGTTTGGCGGCCTCCGATGCCATGACGGCAGGGATGAGGTTCAGTGTCTTGATGTTGCAGTGGAAGAAGCGGGTGTCCTCCCTCGTGATGAGCTTGATGGGCACTTTGCCGTCCGGGATCGTTGCGGGGTTCAGGGTGACCCACAGGCTGCCGGGTCCCTCCGTGTAGGGGTGCTGCCGGGGCACACTGGCGGCACGGGTCAGCTGCATGTAGACGAACAGATCGCCCGAGTCCATTTCTTGAACCAGTTTGTTCAAGAGGTCTTTGAATTCCTCTTTGGTGAGCGGCATCTCGACGCCCAGCCAGTCCGCGTTCCGGAAGAACCGGTCCACGTGTTCATCCAGAGCGAAGATCTTGTAATTGCGGCAGGGTCCCGCGTCGTAGACTCCGTCCCCGAACCAGCAGACCCTGTCGTTCATGGGGACCGTCATCTCTTCGAGCGGACCGTATTTGCCGTTGTAATATCCGAGTCGTTTCATCGCGAACCCTCCTTTGTTCCATTATGGCACAGAAAATGAAAATACGGAAGGGGTCGCGGCGTCTGGAATCTCTGCTATAATGAGAGAAAAGGAGTTGAGTTCTATGAGTATGGTACGGATCGAATGCGTGTCGCTCGTCACGACCGACAGCAAGGAGACCAATCTCAAAAACTATGTGAAGTACATCGAGGACGCTGCGGCAAACGGCGTCAACATCCTGGTGCTCCCCGAATACTCCAGCACCGGTCTGCCGGACGACATCAGCATGAACTATGTCAGCAAGGCGGAGAAAAAACACTTTGAGGACAACGCGGAACTCATCCCGCAGGGCGAGACCGTGCAGCTGATGATGGAACAGGCGAAGAAGCACGACCTGTACATCGCCTGGACGATGATCGAGCGGGACCAGTTCTATGAAGACCGCATCTACAATACGGCGGTCCTCGTTGGCCCGGAGGGTCTCGTCGGGACCTACCGCAAAGTGCATCGCGCAGGGACCGAGAAAATGATGTTCCTGGCGGGGGACAAGGGCTCCGACGTCTTCGACACGGCTTACGGCAAAGTGGGCCTCATCATCTGCTTTGACAAAAACTCGCCCGACACGGTGCGCGCGCTCAAACTCAAGGGCGCGGAGATCATCATCAATCCGACTGCGTGGCCCGGACTGGACCGTCGGCTCGGGGATCTCGACATCTCCATGCAGCTGCACCGCTACGCCGGGCGGAACCGCGCCATCGAAAACGGCGTCGTCTATGTGGACTGCAACCTCGGCTGCCGGCCGGGGGACACCCTGAACGCGGAGGCGGGACACGCCCGCATCATGACCCCGCTTGGGGAGATCCTCGCGGAGACCAGAGGCTGGGGCGAGGACAAGATCGTCGCCGACATCGACCCGCAGGCGTCCATCGCCGCATACTATGAGGCGATGCACCTCACGCCGGAAGAACACCTGGCCATGCTCCGGAAACAGCAGGACAAACATGAGAAGTACATGGCGCTTGGGGACGTCATCCTGACGAACATCCGGTTCTACGGCTCGGCCATCCTCAACAACGTCTTCGACTTCCCAAACATGCTCCGCTACCGGAAGCGCATGAAACAGTGACGGAGCGGGACTCCACGCTGCGTAGGTAGCCTTCGGTATGTCTTTGTGGTAGATTGGCTTCAGAAGGAGGCGGATCGCATGGACAAATATGTAACAGGCGCAGTGATCCGAAAACTGCGGGAAACCAAAAAGTTGACGCAGGAAGAACTGGCGGAGAAACTTTACGTCAGCAGCAAAGCCGTCAGCAAATGGGAGACCGGACAGGGGTTCCCGGACATCAGTCTGCTCGAACCGCTGGCGAAGGCACTCGGCATCTCCGTGATCGAGCTGCTGTCCGGGGAGGACGTCCGGAACCGAAACCAGGCGTCCAACATGGCGAAGACCACGTTCTATGTGTGCCCGGTCTGCGGGAACGTCATCCTGTCTTCCGGAGAGGCGGTCGTCAGCTGCTGCGGCATCACCCTGCCTCCGCAGGAGGCGGAAGAACCGGATGCGGAACACCGCATCTCCGTGGAAGTCGTCGAAGACGAATACTACGTGACGGTCGACCACCCCATGTCGAAAGAGCACCATCTCTCGTTCTTTGCGGCGGTGTCCGACCACGGGGTACAGCTCGTCAAACTGTACCCGGAGGGGAGCGCGGAGGCGCGGTTCCGGATCGACCGGGTCCGGGCGGTCTATGCGTACTGCAACCGGCACGGACTGTTCCGGTTGCACCTTTGAACACGGCACGGAGACCGCAACGGACAGTTGCGTGTGTCAGCGAGATCTTTGTACTATAATGGAACCAAGGAGGGATCTCTATGGGCACAAAAGAAGTATTGTATGAACTCAGAACGAAGAACGGCCTGTCGCAGGACGAGCTGGCGGAAAAGGTCTTCGTGACTCGTCAGGCGGTCTCCCGCTGGGAGACCGGGGAGACGGTGCCGAACACCGAGACACTGAAACAGCTGTCAAATCTGTTCAACGTATCGATCAACACCCTGCTGGGCTCGCCGCACAAGCTGGTCTGCCAGTGCTGCGGGATGCCGCTCGACGATGAGATCATCAGCAGAGAGAAAGACGGTTCCCTCAACGAGGACTACTGCAAGTGGTGCTATGCCGACGGGACCTATACCTACAGCAGCATGGACAATCTGATCGATGTCTGTGTCCCGCACATGGTGAATGAAACCATCACGGAAGAACAGGCGCGAGCCTATATGAAACAGCTGCTGCCGACGCTGGACTACTGGAAACGGTTCGACGAACTCGGCGACAACGGAGAGTTCGAGGCGTTCAAACAGCAGCTCATCGGGGAGATCAACGCGCTGTCCATCGAGGGCATGCCCAAAGTGGAAACGCTCAACGCGCTGGTCGGCAGCTATGTCAATCTCGCCTACCGGCTCCCGAGCGGGATGACCGCAAAGTTCCTCGACGACCAGACCACCTATCTCGGAAACCAGCTGGAGTCCGAGTTCGGCGGGGACCGCTGTTTCGGCGTCCTCGCGAATATGGATTTCATCCTTGTCTGCACTTACGGCAAGGATGGGACCGACCCGGAACTCGTGCTTTATAAAAAACGCTGATGCACGAGTCCTGACGGCAGTTGACATGCATGGGAGCATTCTTGTAAAGTAGGATGGAATCAAGGAGAGTGATCCCAAACATGATCATATTTATCGTCAACAGCATCCTGCTGGGCGTGGGCCTCGCGATGGACGCGTTTTCCGTCTCGCTGGCCAACGGACTGAATGCGCCGAAGATGTCTCGGGGCATGCGGGCAGCGGTCCCGCTGACGTTCGGAGGGTTCCAGTTCCTGATGCCGATGATCGGCTGGTTCTGCGTGCGGCGTCTGGCAGAGGCGTTCGAGGCCTTTCAGGCGGCGGTCCCGTGGATCGCGCTGATCCTTCTGCTGTTCATCGGCGGAAAGATGCTCGTCGACGGCCTTCGGGGCGACGGCGAAGAGTCGGCGGTCGAACAGCTCGGCCCGGTCACGCTGATCCTGCAGGGGATCGCGACGGCCATCGACGCTCTGGCGGTCGGCTTCACCATCGCGGAATACCGCTTTGGCAAAGCGCTGGCGGCAGGGCTCATCATCGGAGTCGTAACATACATCATCAGCTTCTTCGGACTGCGGATCGGCCAGCGCGTCGGTACCCGCCTGTCCGGAAAAGCCTCCATCCTCGGCGGAGTGATCCTGATCGGGATCGGGATCGAGATCTTCGTCACCGGAATGCTCGGAAACTGAATAGAACAAACCCGCGCCGGAGACCCGGCGCGGGCTTTGGTTATGTGGACAGATCAGCGTAACAGCCACCAGATAAAGGATGCGAAAAAGGCGCCGAAGATATCGGCAAGTGCGTCAAAGAAATTAGACATTTTAAAATCCTCCTTGTGTAAGAGTTTTACAATTGTTAATCTCTGGACACTTTCAATATAGCACGGAAAATGACGGACCGCAACCCCGGTCCATGTGGTATACTGAAGACCGAAAGGGTGGGACTGCATGAAACGTGTTTACCTCGCCGGTCCGTTTTTCAACGAGACCGAAGTGAAGAACATCGAGAAGGCGGAGTCTGTGCTGGAGGGAAGAGGGTTCGACCTCTTCAGCCCCATGCGCCACGAGGTCCGCACCGAACCGGGGACCGTCGAGTGGGCCCGGGACATTTTCGAGATGGACCGGTCGGAGATCGACCGGGCCGACCTGGTCGTGGCGCTCTACTACGGGAACGTCAGCGACAGCGGCACCGCGTGGGAGTGCGGATACGCCTACGCCAAAGGGGTCCCGGTCGTCCTGGTGCACGTCAACGAGGACGCGGACTCGAACCTCATGATGCACGTGGGCTGCGCCACCAACATTTCCTGGGGCGATTTAGAGACCTTTGACTTCGAACGCCTCCCGCGTTTCGAATACGAAGGCGAAATGTTTTGATCGAATGGGAAAAAACAGACCCGCACCGGTTTCCGGTGCGGGTCCTGGTTCGTATGTGGATGGTTTACCAGCCAAAGTTCAAGAGGCCGAGGGCCTGTAAGATCAACATGAAAAAGCCGCCGAAGATATCGCCGATCGCATCAAAGAAAGTTGACATAATACGTTCCTCCTTTTTATATTTTTAACATCTGTCAACTTCACTATATCATGAGTCCTTTGAAATTTCAATCTGTGTTATACTGTAGAAAAACAAGGCAGGAGAGGCCGTTATGGATTATAAAGAAAAAGTCATCATGGACTCCTCGGATTTCGTGCTGCTCTCGGACTATGTGCCGGGCATCGTGCAGGAGATCCGCTACTACTCCACTTACAACTTTGTCGGAGACCGCATCGACGGCTATGAAGAGCCGGTCGCCATCCTGTCGAAGGAGGCGGCGCGCGCCCTGAAAGGCGTCGCCAACGAGGCCAACGCCATGGGCTACCGTCTCAAGATCTTCGACGCGTATCGCCCCGCCCGGGCCGTCCGCCACTTTGTGTTCTGGGGCATCGAAGACCTGGACCTTCGGATGAAACCGTTCTTCTACCCGCAGCTCGAGAAACAGGTCCTGTTCCAGCGGGGGTACATCGCCAAAGAGTCGAGCCACAGCCGCGGCAGCACCGTGGACCTGACCCTCCTCGACATGGGGACGGGCAAGGAAGTGGACATGGGAAGCCCCTTCGACCTCTTCGACCCGATCTCTCACCCCGACTGCAGAGAAGTGACCGACGAGCAGTACGACAACCGGATGCTCCTGCAGAACCTCATGGTGCGGGCCGGCTTCGAGCCGATCGACTGCGAGTGGTGGCACTTCACGCTTCGCGACGAGCCTTTCCCGGAGACCTACTTCGACTTCCCGGTCTCGTCGGAATACCTGAAACGATAAGAAATATTGACATATGCCAGAAACGAGCGTATAGTAGTCATGGTTATTGACATATGCCAGAAAGGAGACGCCATGCCGAGACCGAAAAGATGCAGACGGATCTGCAGCTACCCGGCTCACTGGAGTTTTGCTCCGGAAGACGGGGCCTGTGACGAGACCGTGCTCCTCATGCTCGATGAATATGAGACCATCCGGCTCATCGACCACGAGAAGATGACGCAGGAAGAGTGTGCCGCGGCGATGGGCGTATCCCGGGCCACAGTGACCAGCATTTACGAGAGCGCCCGCTTCAAGGTGGCAGACGCCATCGTGAACGGGAAGAAGCTTCGCATCACCGGAGGCGCATACCGCATCGATGATGTTCCGGCGGCTTCCGAAGTCCGCGAGAAAGCATCTGGCACGGTCCGCATCGCGGTCCCTTACGACGACGGTCAGGTGGGGCAGCATTTTGGGCGGGCCGAGCAGTTCTGGTTCTGCGATGTGACGGAAGGGGTCGTGCGGTACAGCACGGTCGCCGACACGAACGGCGTCAGCCGGGTCGCGCTCGTCGGTTTCCTTCGCGCAGCGGAGGTGGACACTCTGCTCTGCTGCGACATCGGAGAAAATGCGCAAAACGCGCTGAAGGCAGCGGGGATCCAACTGGTATCCGGTCTGACTGGCTCTGTGGAAGATGCGGTCCGGTCATACCTCGATCAAAAATAAAGAAACAGGAGATCATCTTATGAGAATCGCGGTTACATACGAAAACGGGAATGTGTTCCAGCACTTTGGCCACAGTGAACAGTTCAAAGTATATGACGTGGAAGACGGCAAGGTCGTCTCGTCCGAAGTCGTCGGTTCCGACGGACAGGGCCACGGCGCTCTGGCGGGCCTGCTCGCCGGCAAGGGCATCGATGTCCTCATTTGCGGCGGCATCGGCGGCGGGGCGGTCAATGCGCTGACCTCCGCCGGCATCGAGCTGTGCGCGGGCCAGTCCGGCAACACCGACGAGGTCGTCGAGAAATACCTGAAGGGCGAACTCGAGAGCACCGGCGCCAACTGTGACCACCACGGCGAAGGGCACGAGTGCGGCCATCACCATGACGACGACTACGAGTGCGGCTGCGGCGACCACGACCACGGCGAAGGGCACGAGTGCGGCTGCGGCCACCACCAGGAGATGCCGATCCTGTTCGAGGGAAAGAACGCCGGCAAGAAAGTCCGCACCCACTACATGGGGACGCTGAACGACGGCACCCTGTTCGACTCCACCTTCGGCCGCGGAGATCCTCTGGAGTTCATCTGCGGCGTCGGCATGATGATCCCCGGTTTCGACAAAGCCGTCGTCGACATGGACGTCGGCGATATGGTCGACATCCACCTCATGCCGGAAGAAGCTTACGGTCCGGTCAATCCGAACGCGTTCATCCACGCGCCCCTGAGCGCGCTGCCCCGCGGCGATGAACTGGAAGTCGGCATGCGCATCTATCTCCAGGGTCCCACCGGCGCTCCCATGCCGGTCAAGGTCGTCGAGAAGGACGAGGAGACCATCACCTTCGACGCCAACCACGAGCTGGCCGGTCAGGAACTGAACTTCAAGATCGAACTCGTCGAGGTCCTCGACTGAGGGATACCGGTCATCGGACCACTCACATCAACAAAAGGCTCCGCCGTACGGCGAAGCCTTTTCTTTTTTGTGGCACAGTTTTCCCGCGGAGCGATCCTCAGTCTTCAAACGCGCCGGTCTGGCGTTCCCAGAGGCCGGCGTACTCGCCGCCGTTTCGGACGAGGTCTTCATGCCGGCCGTCCTCGATGATGACGCCGTCCTTCAGGACGACGATCCGGTCGAGGCGGGACACCGTCGAGAGACGGTGCGCGATGACGATGGACGTTCTGCCCTCCATCAGGTTGCCGAGGGCCTCCTGGATCATCCGCTCGCTCTCGGAGTCGAGCGCGGACGTGGCCTCGTCGAGGACGAGGATGGGCGCGTTCGTCAGGATGGCGCGGGCGATGGCGATGCGCTGCCGCTGTCCGCCGGAGAGCTTCACGCCGCGTTCGCCGGTGATGGTCTCGAACCCGTCCGGGAACTTCTCGATGAATTCGAGCGCGTTGGCTTTCTCCGCGGCCTCGCGGATCTCGTCCATCGTCGCGTCCGGGCGCCCGTACGCGATGTTCTCGGCGATGGTCCGGTGGAACAGGAGCGGCTCCTGCGGGACGTAGGCGATCTGCCGCCGCAGCGAGACCTGGGTGACTTTCGAAATGTCCTGCCCGTCGATGCAGATGCACCCCTCCTGGATGTCCGCGAGGCGCAGGAGCAGCTTGGTCAGCGTGGTCTTGCCGGAACCGGACCGGCCGACGAGGCCGATGCGCTGCCCGGCGGGGATGGTCATCGAGAAGTCTTCGAAGATGTTCTCGATGGTGCCGGCCTTCTCAGGGTCGACTTCGCCGTCTTCGCCGACGCCGTCGGTGTACTGGAACCGGAGGTTGTGGAAACAGATCTGACCGTCGGTGACTTCGAGATCCACCGCGTCGGGAGCGTCGGCCACCAGACGGGGCTCGTCCAGGTTCTGGGTCATCTCCGCCGCGTCGCCGAACGCCCGGTTGATGACGGTCATGGTCTGATTGATCATGTTGAACCGGAGCGTCAGGTTGTGGGTGTAGGAGAAGATCAGGACGAGTGTGCCGGCGCTGATACCGTACCAGGCGTTGCCGCCCGCGACGAAGATGGTCTGGATGACCATGATGATGACGATGATGCCGGCGGCCACGGAGGCGCTGAGCAGGGTCGCGTGCATCCGGCGGGAGTCCGCGGCGCGGACCTCCTTGTTGGCCTTTGTGAAAAGACCCTTTTCATAGGCCTCCCGGCCGGAGGTCTTGACCGCGAGGATGTTTGTGATGCTGTCGGACAGCTCGCCGGAGAGCCGGTTCTGGGCGCTGGCGGCCACTGTATTGCGGGACAGTGTGCGGCGGAACAGGAGCCAGACCACGATGACGTACACGACGAGGATGGCCGACAGGATGATGACGTAGAGCGGGACCAGCGGCGCGAGGAGCACGATGGTCAGCACCGTGGCCGAGACGAGCGGCACCAGCGAGTAATTGAACAGCTCGACGAGCGAGGAATAGGCGTTCGTGAACTTGGAGGTCTGGGAGACCAGCGCGCCGCCGAACCGGCTGTTGTGGAACGTCATGCTCTGGTTCGAGAGCGCGTCGAAGACGAGCGTCGAGAGGTCGTAGTAGCCGAGGATCTCGAGTTTCCAGACGGCGTAGTCCTGGAGCTTTGAACAGATCTGGCCAACGAGGTTCGCGACGACCAGCATGACGATGTAGGGCATAAAGGTCGAAAAGACCTGGTCGGGCGCGATGCCTCCCTCGGCGACCCGGTCGATGATCTTCGACACGGCCTGTGCGTTCAGGAACGTGAGGCAGTACGCGTACCCGAAGGACGCGAGGATGCCGAGGAAAAAGTAGGGCCAGTGTTTCATGACCGTCCTTCCGTAGTAGTATAACGTTCTTGCCGCAGTGCTCTTTTTCATGGGTCTTGCCTTTCCTGAATATTAACTGTGTGCTCTTTATAGCATATGAGGGACTTTTGCGCAACCGTTTGCCCCGAGTGTTATGATTTGTGTTATACTGAAAACCGTAAGCGATTGGATCGAAACCAAATCAAACAAGCTATGGAGAGTACACTATGAAAAACCAGAGAACGACACTACCGGAACTGGTGCTTGACGCACTGAAAGAGTTTGACCTGACCAAAGTGGATGTCGGCGAAGAAGCGGTCCTGAAAAAGAATGGCTTCCATTTCCAGACCGAAGCCTATGAGGCGGCAGGGCTCGGGCACATCTGCTTCCTCACGATGAAGGCGATGGGCGGACTCATGAAGATGGAGACCGCCGTCCTCGCGACCACCGCGAAAGACGTCCCCATGATGAACCTCGACTGGGTCCTTGCCGCCGGCAAAGAGACCCAGATGTGTGAGCTCTACGACGACCAGATCGCCCCGTACCCGGCAGAGGCCGCCGCGAAGTTCCAGGCCATCAAAGACCGGGACGCGGACCTCACAGACCGGGAAACCGACCCGCACTGGTACGACGACATCCTCCTGCCCTGTTCCTATGACAAGACCGGCAAGAAGATCTCCGACCGCCTGAACAAGGCGGCGGCCGCATACCTTGACGAGTACATCGCCCAGGTGAAGGCGGCTCCTGCCTGCGACGCGGCGGCCAAGAAGGAAAACGTCCGGAATTTCGCGCAGACCCTCTTTGACCAGGGCGGTCCCGCGGTCGACCAGGTGACGAAACTCTTCGGCAAAGAGACCGCGGAGAGACTCATCCTCGGTCACATGTACGGAGTGAAGTGATATGTCTGACCGTTTCCAGAGAACCGAAATGCTGCTGGGCCCTGAGGCGATGCACCGTCTCGGGAAGGCCCGCGTCGCCGTCTTCGGCGTCGGCGGGGTCGGCGGCTACGTCGTGGAGGCGCTCGCGCGCTCCGGCGTCGGGGCTCTGGACCTCATCGATAAGGATGTCGTCGACGAGACGAACATCAACCGGCAGCTGCTGGCGCTGTCCAGCACCGTCGGGCGTCCGAAAGTGGAGGTCGCCGCGGAGCGGGTGAGAGACATCAACCCCGACTGCTCGGTGACCGTATATCAGACGTTCTTCCTGCCGGACACGAAAGACGAGTTCGATTTCACGCAGTACGACTACGTCGTCGACGCCATCGACACCGTCACCGGAAAACTCCTGCTCATCCAGTGCGCGAACGAGGCGGGCGTGCCCGTCATCTCCGCCATGGGAGCGGGCAACAAGCTGGACCCGACGAAGTTTGTGGTCTGCGATCTCTTTGAAACGCAGTTCGACGGCCTCGCCCGCATCATGCGCAAAGAGTGCCGCAAACGGGGCATCGAGTCGCTGAAAGTCGTGTACTCGGAAGAGACACCGGTGACGCCTCTGGCGCCGGCATCCGAAGACGCGGACGGTACATCGCCCGAAGACCCGCCGGCACGGCGGAAAGACACGCCGGGTTCCGTCTCCTTTGTCCCCTCCGTCGCGGGGCTCATCCTTGCCGGAGAAGTGGTGAAAGATCTTACGAGGTGATTTTATGCGCATCGGCAATACTTACTTCAAGATATACGAACTGGTCCTCGCGGCGCTGAGTTTTCTGACGCTGGCCGCGCTGACCATCTGGCTGCTCATCCGCTGGAACAGCATCCCGGACATCATCCCGACCCACTTCGGTGTCTCCGGCGAGGCGGACGCAACGGGCGGGAAGGGGAACATCTGGATCCTTCCCGGCCTCGGGTGGATCATCTGGATCACGTTCACGGTCCTCGACTTCTTCCCGGGCGCCTGGAACGTCCGCGGACTGGGTGAGATCCAGTCGGAGGCGGGCAAAGCGAAGGCCCTCTCGATGACCCGCACGTTCCTCGAGGTCATCAAACTCCTGATCGTCCTCCTGTTTGCCTACCTGACGGTCAATCAGGTGAACGGCACCGGACCGAGCCCCCTGTTCCTGCCGCTGGTCATCTTCCTGCTGATGGGAACGAGCATCGTCCACATCGTTCTGCTGAGCCGATTGAAATAAGCGCATAACTCTCCATAGAAAGACGGTGGTCCCTTTGACCAACTATTTTGAAAAAGAACAGTATATCAACCCGAGTCTGGCCGACGCGGACGGGCTCCTGAGCCGGTACGAGACGTTCAACCTCTTCATGGACATCGCGGACGACCACGCCGGTTCCATGGGGGTCGCCTGGAGGGACATCTCTCCGCGCGACCTGTTCTGGCTGACGGTCAAGACGAAGATCGTCTTCGAGGAACGTCCGAAGCTCGGCGACACCGTCACGCTGGCCACCTGGGTCGAGGAACCGACCAGACTCCGGGGCGACCGGAACTACGAGATGCGTCAGGGCGACAAGGTCCTGGTCCGCGGCAGGACCGAATGGGCGGTCCTCAATACGGAAACCATGAAGCTCATCCCCATCTCGGAGGTGTACCCGGAGGGCCTTGACTACAGCCGCCCGTCGGCCTGCCCCGAAGGCTTCACCCGCATCCGGGACCGCTTCGACGCATCGGACCGTTACGCGGAATACACGGTGCGGTCCACGGACATCGACATCGGACACCACATGAACAATGCGAAGTATGTCCAGGCCCTGCTCGGCACGTTCTCCAATGAAGAACTCCGCGGGATGCAGCCGAAGTCTTTTGACGTCCTCTTCCGCAACTCGGTTTACGAGGGCGATGTACTGACTTTCTACAAACAGCCCGCCGAGAGCGGTTTCGACATCCGGGTCGCCCGGGAGTCGGACGACATGACGGCCCTGCTGGTCCACATGGAATAAGAATAAACGAAAGGCCCCCGCCATCCGGCGGGGGTCAAATAGTTTTCTCCATGCGGACACAGTGGAACGTGCCGTCGAAGGGGACTTCTTCTCCGGTCTCCCGGTAGCCGAGCTTGTGGTAAAACTCAGTCTTGTTGTCCCGGCTGTCGAGGACCGCTTTGGCAAAGCCCAGCTCGCGGGCCCAGATCTCACATTCCCCGACGACCTGAGTCCCGAGGCCGCGGTGGCGATACTCCGGCAGGACGACGACGCGGCCGATCACCATCCGGGTATCGTCGAGAGGGTACAGACGGGCCGTGGCGACGGGGAAGTCGTCATCGAGGAGAACGATGTATTTCGTCTCCGGGCCGTCGTGTTCATCGAACTCTTCCCGGAGCGTGATGTGGTGCTTCTTTGCCATCGCCTGGATGCGGACGTAGTATGCGCCGGCCTGCTGCCAGGTCTTGGTCGCGCGTAAGACTTCCATGGGGTCACGACCTTTCCGTTAAGACTGGCGGACTTTGAATGCCGTGCCGTTCATGATGGCGACGAGCCGTCCGGTGTCGTCCGTGATGTCGCACTGCATGACGATGGTGGTCCGTCCGTTCTTGCGGCAGGTGGCGCGGGCATACAGTACATCGCCCTTTGCGGTAGAAAGGAAGTCGATGCTGCCGTTCAGTCCGACGACCGGCAGGTGCAGGTGACAGCCCAGTGCCGAGATGGCAAGGTCGCCCAGCGTGAAGATGGCGCCGCCCATGACGTTGTTCATGGCGTTGCGGTGACGGGGCGTCAGCTCCATCTTCGCGACGGCGTATTCTTCGGTCAGTTCGACGAGTTCGATGCCGTTCTCGGTGGCGAAGCGGTCGTCCTCGAAGTATTTTGCGGCTTCCTGTACATTTTTGAATGCTCCCATAGGGGTCCCTCCTGCGGCGCTGCGGCCGGAAACGTTTGCGGATATTATAGCACAGTTTCGTGTGTTGCAATGATAATAATTCTTTAGTACAATAAAGTGAATAACTATGTATAAGAAATGCGGAAAGGAGGAACACCCCTTTTGGCAGATAAGAAAAAGAAAGTCATCGTCCACGACGCCTCCGCGAAAGCGGCGGACACCGTGACGGAACAATCCAAAAATAAAGTGCAGTCTCTGCTCGATGACCAGCCGTCCCATACAGATCAGGCGCCGCCGACCCCGATGCCGACCCTCCTGCAGGACGAGAAGGCCATCAACCCGGACCCGGAACCCGTCGAGGCACCGGACCCGGAAGAGTATAAAGAGGTGCATCAGGAACTCCCCAAGGCGCCGCCCCGGCCGGAAAAGGTCAGTGCGGTCCGCACCAGCGTGCTGCCGGGCTTCGGCAGTCCCGGGTTCAAACTGTTCCAGCTGATCGCCGGCGGCATCCTGCTGGCCTTCGGGCTGTTCTTTGAATTCTCGGATACGGACGCGGAGGGCGCGAGCTTCATGTCGATCGCGTTCCTCGTCGTGGCGTTCCTCATCCTGGCCTACGAGGTCATCATGGACGGCATCAGCAAACTCTTCCGGCTGAAACTGCTCGACTCCGACGTCCTCATGACCATCGCCTGCATCGGCGGTGTGTTCGTCGGACAGTTCCCGGCCGCGACCGCCGCCATGTTCCTGTATGTGCTGGCGGGCTTCATCTCCTCGCTGAACGCCTCCCACTCCGACGCTCTGTTCGGAGCGCTGGACGATTTTGACGTCGACTCGGTCTATGTGTACCGGGACGGCGGGTTCCAGTCGGTCCACCCCGAAAAGGTCTGGCCCGGCGAGACCATCCTGGTCCGCCAGGACGAACTCGTTCCCATCGACGGCGTGGTCGCCGGCGGCAGCGGTCTTCTGGACACGGTCCTTCTGACCGGAGACGAAGCGCCCAAATACGTGTTCGCGGGAGACAAAGTCTACTCCGGCATGGTCGTCACGTCCGACGAACTGCAGATCGTGACCACCTGTCCGTACGTGGGCTCCACCGCCCAGAAGGTCGCGGACTTCATGTACGATGACTCCGCGGAAGAGTCCCGCGAAAGCGAATTCAACCGCAAGTTCTCGCTGGCCTTCGGCATCGTCGTCATCGTTCTGGGCCTCGCCCTCGGCATCGTGCCGTCCATCCTCACCGGAGACTGGCACGAGTGGATGCGCATCGCCTTTACCTTCATGATCCTCGCCGGCTCCGCCGAGCTCCTGCTCCACGGACCGCTGTGCTTTGAAAACGGCCTTGGCACCGCGTTCTACAACGGCGTCCTCGTCCGCGGCGACGGCCCTCTCGAGAAACTCGCCAACGCGGCGAAAGTCGTCTTCAACAAGACCGGCACGCTCACGAAGGGCGACCCGGACATCATCGATATGATCCCCGCCGAGGGCTACCGCTCCAGCCAGCTTCTGGAGATGGCGGCCAAGGCAGAATACCTGTCGGACCACCGCATTGCGGCCTGCATTCGCAAAGCGTACGGCAAGCCCATCGACCAGGCCACCCTGGTGAACTTCTCTGAAGTGCCCGGCCTCGGCGTCAGCGTCTATGTGGACGGCCACCGGCTCGTTGCCGGCAATGCCCGCTGCATGCTGGCGGAGGGGATCGACGTACGGGAGAGCCATCAGGCGGGCAACAAACTCCACGTGGCCGTCGACCAGAACTATATGGGCTGCATCGTCACGTCCGACACCCCGCGTCGTGACAGCCTCGAGACCATTGAAGGTCTGCACGACCTCGGTTTCGAAGGCGTCACCATGCTGACCGGCGGCGCCCGCGGCCCGTCCAAGCTCCTGGCGGAGGAACTCGGCATCGACGAGTTCGGCTCCGAACTGGCTCCGGAAGACAAGCTTGCCGCGCTGCAGACATTCTCTCAGCGGCTCGGCGACAAAGGCCGTCTGACTTTCGTCGGCGACGGTGTCAAAGACGGACAGCTCCTGTCCTTTGCCGACTCCGGTGTCGCGCTCGGCGGCTTCCGTTCCACCGACGTCTACGACACCTGCGATGTGGTCATCGTCCCCGAGGCGCCGTCCCGCGTCGTGAGCCTCATCGACACCGCGAAGCGGACGTTCAAGCTGGCCCGCGCGAACACCATCGTCACTATCGCGCTGAAAGCGATCGTGATGATCCTGACCGTCGTCGGTCTCGCGAGCCTCTGGTCCGCCGCCGCGGTCACCCTCGTCTCCGCCATCCTCACCGGCATCGGCTGCAAACGCATCCGCGCCGGCTGGGAGAAAGCCGACCACGACACCGAAAAGGAAGTTCGTCGTGCCGAGAAGTCCGCGGAAAAGGCCGCAAAGGAAAGTGCCAAAGCGGAGCGCAAGGCCGCCCGCGAAGAACGCCGGGCCGACCGGCTGGATCGCAAACTGGCCCGCAGACCCAAAGGCGAAGACTACGACGACTGGGACGACCCCGACGAGGACGACGCCTACACCGACATCGACTGACGTGCCGGTTGACTGACACCCCGCTGACCGACGTGCCATTCGTCGGGCTGTCACTCATCTCGAACCCATAAGACCTGCAGACTCTCTGCAGGTCTTTTTTTCGATTCCCGGGGAAGGGGAAGCCAAAGAGCGTGGGAGAAAGCCACCTTCCCCTCAATTCTCCCGGAAGCGGGAAAGCGTAGTTTTGGGGGTGCTGTTACCCGCCAAAAACTACGCTAATGAAACGCGTTTCTCAAAAATGTAGTTTTTTCAGGGCCATTTCCCTTGAAAAAACTACAGAAAGAACTCGCCAGAGCAGTTTGCGTAGTTTCAAGAAACGAATGATCCAAAAAACAACTACACAATTAGAGCCAGGCATCTATTTGGGTAGTGTTGAGGCTGTAAAGGTGAAATCAAGGAAGACAGGTCGCCGTGTTTGCCGATAATTGGCTCAAAGTTGAACAAATTCCAGTTTCATGAGTTTCTAAAGGCGAAAGCATACATACTTTGTTAAGAAAAGTCTGCTATAGTGAAGCGATCGAACGTTCAAGCTAAATCAAAAGATCCAGGCAAAAACAAGTATCCGGCAGAAAGGAAATCCCCTATGAAACGTGCCATGAAAAAACTGATCGCGGTCCTGATGGCGGCGCTGATGCTGGCGTCTCTCTGCAGCCTCTCGGCGTTTGCGAAAAGCAGGGATGCCGCGGCCGGCACAGGCAAAGTCAAAATATATAAGGTCGTTACGAGCTTCGGCGACAGCGTCGCGGCCGGCGTCTCGACGTCGACCTATGAGGCGGCGCACAAGACAAAAGAGGCGAAGACGAACTACTTCGTCCGCGTGCCCGGCACGTACGTCGACCGGGTGGCGACCGCGGTGCGCGCCAAAAAGGTGTACCCGATGGCGCAGCCCGGCATGCGCAGCGAGGAACTGCGGATGCTCCTGACGGACGACTACAACGGCGACGGCCACGAGACGTATGTCACGACCGCGCTGAACGGCTTCACGACGCCGGGAGGCAAATACAAGGGCAAGGACCCGGTGAAGGACTACAAGAAACTGCGCGCCCTCTACCAGAAGTCCGTCAGAGAGGCGGACCTCATCACCCTCGGCATCGGGTTCAACGACGTCTGGTTCTCCATCCTGGCTGCCGCCGTGGAACTGAATGAGACCGGCAAAGTCTCCAAGACGCCGGAGCTGACGCTGTTCAAGAACGCGGAGAAACTCGGCAGCATGGGCAAGGCGCTGGAACAGGCGGAGAACGCGCTGAACACGGTCATGAAGATCACGCCCTACATCCCGATCATCACGGAAGCCGGTATTGAGGCCAAGGCCCGGTACTTCGTGAACTACCGCGCCATCGTCGAGCGCATCTATTCCCTGAACCCGGACGTCACGCTGGTCGCCATCGGCTACCATGACGCGCTGGTCCCCGGCAAACAGTTCGACGTCACGAACATCCTGAATTATCTCGTCGTCCTCCAGCCGAGCTTTGAGGCGATGAACGCCTACACCATGGTACGTCCCACCCTGTACGGCACCTACTACTATGTCGACATGCACGGCGCCGAGACCGTCATGAACAGCACGAAGACCTGGGACCCGCATCCGACGGATGCCGGCCACAGGTTCATGGCGAAACGGATCCTGGAAGTGCTTCCGAAAGCCTGAGCCGTACATCGCCAAAGGAATAGAAAAAGACCCCTGTCGGAACGTGAACCGAACCATTTTATTCGGACTGCACAAAAAAGCCCCCCTGTAGGGCAATAGCTAAGCTGCAAACTGGCACCGCAATTCCAGCGGTGTCAGT
>JAFRHS010000047.1 GCA_017433225.1 Clostridia bacterium | reverse complement strand
TCTGCGACGGGCAATGACCTTGCGACCGTTGCGGTCGGACATTCTTTTACGGAAGCCGTGCTCTTTGGCTCTGTGCCGCTTCTTCGGCTGATAGGTTCTCTTCACAGATTATCCCTCCGTTTCCTATTTGGACTTGCAGGTTGTAATTATATATAAATAAGAAATAAAAGTCAATCACAAGATGTTGAGGTGTCAAAAGAAACGGATACTATTCGAATAATTGAGAAATGGCTTAACATCTTGACTTTCGAGGAGCAGAAAAGTGTTCGGACGGGGCCGGGCGAAGGGGCCCCCTTCAGGGGGAACGGTTAGGTCGGGGAGGCCTCGGACGGACCTTTTCTGCGACTACTAAAAAAAGCCACTTTTCATTGCGGAAAACTGCCGTTTTTTATTGTGGAAAACTCCTGTTTATGGTAGAATGAATCAGTTGTATAATTCGCTCAGATGAGCACATATTATTATGTATTTTTATATAAGTTGTAATTAGTGGAAAAGAGGGACGCAATGGACTCCTACAATGACATCTGGGAACTGGTCCGAAGCTACTGCCGGGAGAAGGTCAGCGAGACCATCTACAGCCTGTGGCTGGAGCCGCTCGAACTGAAGTCTTTTGAGGACGATCAGGTCATCCTGTCCGCCTCCGACTTCAAGGCGAACATCGTCCGCAGCAAGTTCAAAAACCTGCTGGACGAAGCCTTCGAGAACTACATGGGCTTCCCGATCAACGTCGTCATCCAGTCGGAAGGCAGGTCGGACGACCGGACCCCGAAAGCGGAAGAAAAACCGAAGAACACGAACCACCCCATGGTGAACGATGAGCTGACCTTCGACACCTTCGTCGTCGGTTCCTCCAACACCTTCGCGCACGCGGCAGCGCTCGCCGTCGCCAACGCGCCGGGGGAGGCCTACAACCCGCTGTTCATCTACGGTAACTCGGGTCTCGGCAAAACACATCTGCTTTACGCCATCTGCGACCAGATCGCCCGGGACAATCCCGACGCCAAGATCCTCTACACCCGCGGCGAAGACTTCACCAATGAACTCATCTCGAGCATCCAGAAACAGACGACGGAAGAGTTCCATAACAAGTACCGCACGGTCGATGTCCTGCTCGTCGACGACGTCCAGTTCATCGCCGGTAAAGACCGGACCCAGGAAGAGTTCTTCCACACGTTCAACACGCTGGTCCAGGACAAGAAGCAGATCGTCCTGACGAGCGACCGTCCTCCGAAGGAGATCGCCAACCTGGAAGACCGGATCCGCACCCGGTTCGAATGGGGCCTCCTCGCAGACATCCAGCCCCCGGACCTCGAGACGCGCATCGCCATCATCAAGCGCAAAGCGGACTATTACCGGCTCGACTTACCCGATGACGTCGTTCAGTTCATCGCCGAAAAAATCAAGAACAACGTCCGGCAGCTCGAAGGCACCGTCAAAAAGCTGCACGCCTACTACAACATCAACCACCAGCGGCCGACGGTCCAGAGCGCCACGAAGGTCATCACGGACCTCATGAACGACTTCCAGCCGGTGCCCGTTACCATCGACAAGATCCTCAACGAAGTCGCCCGCACCTACGGTACCACCGTCGAGAACATCACGTCGGAGAAGCGGAACTCGAACATCACCCAGGCCAGAAAGGCCGCCATCTACATCGTCCGGGAGATCACCGGCCTCAGCTATGAGGAGATCGGCAAAGCCTTCGGCGGCAAGCACCACTCCACTGTCATGTACAACTATGAACAGGCGGAGAAAGAGATGAAGAAGGACCCTGCGGTCCGCTCGACCATCCAGAGCATCATCAACAACATCAACGAGGCGCAGACGAATTATTGACTGTTTCGTCCGCAATCCACTCCGCAACTTTCCACAAATTCCGCACGGCGCCGTGTATCGCCTGTGCAATCCGCAAATAACACGACAATTTGAGGAGAATTTCTGTGGAGCGTGAAAACACTGACGGAAAATCGTGAAACGCGGTTTTCAGGATTTCCCGCCGCCTCTACTACTATAGACTAAGAACCATACTCATTTCGTAAGGAGAAACCACTATGAAGATCATCTGCAACACCGCAAGACTCAACGAAGCCTGCCAGAACGTCCAGCGCGCTGTTTCCAGCAAGGCGACCATGCCGGCCATCGAAGGCATTCTCATGAAGGCCGAAGCGGGCCAGGTCCAGCTGACCGGCTATGACATGGACATGGGCATCACCACCGTTCAGGAAGCCCGCGTCGAAGAAGACGGCGCCATCGTCCTGAATGCCCGCCTGCTCTGCGACATCCTGCGCCGCCTGCCCGGTGAGACCGTTTCCATTGAAGCGGACCCCCGCCAGCTGTGCACCATCCGCTGCGGCGAAGTCGAGTACCAGCTCGTCGGCATCGATGCCAAAGAGTACCCGGAGCTTCCGACCGTCACCGAAGAGGTCCCCGTTCTCATCGATTCCGAGACCCTGGAGAAAATGGTCAAACAGACCATCTTCGCTGTCTCGACCAACGATACCAAAGTGGTCCACACCGGTATCAAGTTCGAAGTCTCTGAGAACACCCTCAAGCTGATCGCCGTCGACGGCTTCCGTCTGGCCATCCGCACCGAGGCCATCAACTACACCGGTGAGCCGCTGTCCTTCGTCGTTCCGGCGAAGACCCTCTCCGAGGTCATCAAACTCATCGATGAGGCTGAAGTCGTTGCCCTGAAGGTCGCGGCCCGTCACATCGTGTTCGAGGTCGGCGCCTACGCGCTCATCTCCCGTCTTCTGGACGGCGAGTTCCTCGACTACAACGCAGCTATTCCGAAAGCGCATTCCACCGAAGTCGAAGTCGACACCAAGACCATCATTTCGGCGATCGACCGCATGTCCCTCATGATCAGCGACCGGGTCAAGAGCCCGCTGCGCTGCGTCTTCGATGAAAATGTCATTCGTATGAGCACCAGCACCACCATCGGTGCCGCCAACGACAAAGTCCCGGCGAAGATCGAAGGCAACCGTGTCGAGATCGGCTTCAACAACCGGTTCCTGCTCGACGCGTTCCGCGCCTGCGACCTCGACACCGTCAAGGTCACGCTGAACGGCCCGCTTTCGCCGATCACCGTCGTACCGGTCGAAGGGGACAGCTTCCTGTTCCTGGTACTTCCGGTCCGCCTGAGAAACGAAAAGTAAGGTTGGTCGCTCCTTGTTTGCTTTCCATCGGTTCCGTTTTTGCGTTCCTTTTTGCTTGCCAATCCATACCCCCGCGCGCTTGAAAAACATTGCGCCGCTCCCCCCTGCACAAAAAGAAGCCGCAAAAACTCCCCTTGCCTCATGTTAATAGGTGTGAAAGCAAACAAGTCGCTCCATTCTGGTTTTTATGATAGTTCAATCATTAAATATTTCTAACTACAGAAATATAGAGGCTATTGAGTTTCAGCCGAGCCCGGGTGTGAATGTCATTTTCGGCGAAAATGCCCAGGGGAAGACGAACCTGCTGGAGGCCATCTGGCTGTTCACAGGGCTGCGGTCGTTTCGCGGGTCGAAGGAGCGTGAGCTCCGACGGTTCGATACAGAGGCCGCAAAATTGTCCATGGCGTTCCACAACGACGTTCGGGACATGACGGCAGATATTCTCATTACCGACAAGAAAACGGCTTCTCTGGGCGGTCTGCCCTACGGAGCGTCGACAAAACTCGTCGGAGAATTCCTCGCTGTCATCTTCGCGCCGCAGCATCTGGACCTCATCAAAGGCGGTCCGGCCGAGCGGCGGAAGTTCCTGAACCAGGCGCTCTGTCAGCTGAAACCGAACTACGCCAAAGCGCTGACCCAGTTCAACCGGGCCATGCAGCAGCGCAACCAGCTTCTGAAAGATGCCATCTACCATTCGGAACTCTATGACACGCTGGACGTCTGGGACGACCGGTTCTGCAGCTTCGGGTCATATGTCATTTCTGAACGCATGAAATACCTCGACGAACTCCGTCCGTTCCTGGAAGAGTTCTACGGCGGCATTTCCGGCGGACGGGAACAGATCACCGTCGAATACGCGGCCGGCGCCGGGGAAGAGGCACATACCTTTTCGTCGGAAGACCCGGCAGGCATCAAGGAAGAGCTGGCAGAGTTGCTGAAAGCGCATCGCCGCGAAGACGCGTTTGCGGGCTTTACGACCGTCGGTCCCCATCGGGACGACCTCGTCGTCAAACTCGACGGTCTGTCCGCCAAGTCGTTCGGCTCCCAGGGCCAGCAGCGCTCCTGCGCGCTGAGCCTCAAGATGTCCGAAGGGTTCGTCATCCGCGCGCTGACTGGAAAACAGCCGGTCGCGCTGCTCGACGACGTCATGTCCGAACTCGACGCCGGCCGGCAGGACTACATCCTCAACCACATCGAAGGCTGGCAGGTGTTCCTCACCTGCTGCGAACCGTCGAGCATCCTGCTCTCGAAGCAGTCTGAAAACGGCAAGCTCTTCGAAGTTGCCGGAGGAAAGCTGATCTGAAAGGGGAGACCCAAGCATGTTCCTTCACTTAGGTGCTGAAACGGTCATTGAGACCGACAACATCCTGGGCATCTTCGACCTCGACACGACGACTGTGCAGAAAAGTTCGCGCGAGTACCTGAACCTCGCCGAAAAAGCCGGCCGCGTCGTCAACGTCAGCCCCTTCGAACTGCCGAAGTCCTTCGTGGTCACAAAAGAAGAGGAAACGATCACCGTTTATTTGTCACAATTGAGTTCCAACACATTGCTGGGACGCTTGAACAGCGGAACATTTTCCGTATAAATCATCAACGCAACTTTCGATTCTGGAGGTTTTACTTTGGATAAGGAAAAAATGAACGCAGAAGTTCTGGAGAACACCGCGGGCGAAGTGGAAGAAAACGCTGAAGTCAGCGAAGACCCGTACGCCGGCATGACTCCGGAGGAGGCCGAGAAGGCGGCAGCGAAGGCTGCGGCGGACCGTGCGGCTGCCATCGAAGAGGCGGAGCGCGCGGCGGAAGAAGCTGCAGACGTCGCGGTCCAGGCGAAGGAAGCCGCCATCGGTGAGTTCGATGACATCGAAGAGATGGATACTCTGGTCGACGATGAGTATGGCGCCGACCAGATCCAGGTTCTGGAGGGCCTCGAGGCCGTCCGGAAACGTCCCGGCATGTACATCGGTTCCACCGGTCCGCGCGGCCTGCACCACCTGGTCTATGAGATCGTTGACAACTCCATCGACGAAGCGCTGGCCGGCTTCTGCACGCACATTGAAGTGAACATCCTGCCCGGGGACATCATCGAAGTCCGCGACAACGGCCGTGGTATCCCGGTCGGCATCAACGAAAAACTGGGCATTTCGTCGGTCACGGTCGTTCTGACCGTCCTCCACGCCGGCGGTAAATTCGGCGGTGGCGGCTACAAGGTCTCCGGCGGTCTGCACGGCGTCGGTTCCTCCGTCGTCAACGCGCTGTCCGACTGGCTCGAAGTCGAAGTCCGTCAGGACGGCAAGGTCCACTACCAGAAATTCAACCTGGGTGTGCCCGAAGAGGACCTCAAGGTCATCGGCGATACCGACGAGACCGGCACCACCATCCGGTTCAAGGCCTGTGCCGACATCTTCCAGGAGACGACGGTCTACGAGTTCGAGACCCTGCAGAAACGCCTCAGGGAACAGGCCTTCCTGAACGCAGGTCTCAAGATCACGCTGACTGACCTGCGTGAAGTCCCCGCAGAAGACCTCGAGAAGGCGAAACAGATCGCCTCCAAGATCTCCAACAAGAAAAAGGACGAGGAGTTCGGCGAAGCCGAGACCGAAGTGCTCGCGAACCTGCCGAACGTCCACCAGGAGATCTACTGCTACGAAGGCGGCATCTCCGAGTTCGTCCAGCTCATCAATAAAGTCCGCGGCTTCCAGCCGCTGCATGACGAGGTCATCTCCTTCAAGGCCGTCAAGACCGACCGCGAAGTGGACGTCGCTCTCATGTACAACGACTCCTACTCCGAAGTCCTGTACTCCTTTGCCAACAACGTCCGCACCATCGACGGCGGTACGCATGAGACCGGTTTCAAGACGGCACTCACCCGGGTCTTCAACGACTACGGCAAGAAGTACGGCTACCTCAAGGAAGGCGACAAGAAACTGTCCGGCGACGATGTCCGCGAAGGTCTTGTGGCAGTCATCTCCGTCAAGCTGACGGACGCCCAGTTCGAGGGCCAGACCAAGGGCAAGCTCGGCAACACCGACATCACGCCGCTGGTCTCGAAGGGCACTTATGAAAAACTCATGGAGTACTTCGAGGAGCACCCGCAGGTCGCCAAGGCGATCTACAACAAGGCGCTCGAAGCGGCCCGTGCCAGAGAAGCGGCGCGCAAAGCCCGCGACCTCGCCCGCCGGAAGACCGCGCTCGAAGGCAACTCCTTACCCGGCAAGCTGTTCGACTGCCTCGACAAGGGCAACGAACTGACCGAACTGTACATCGTCGAGGGTGATTCCGCCGGCGGCTCTGCCAAGGAAGGCAGAGAGAGACAGTACCAGGCCATCCTTCCCCTCTGGGGCAAGATGCTGAACGTCGAGAAGGCGCGCATCGACAAGGTCATCGGCAACGACAAGCTGACGCCCATCGTCACGTCCCTCGGCACCGGCATCGGCGACGAGTTCGACATCACGAAGCTGCGGTATGACAAGATCATCCTGATGGCCGATGCCGACGTCGACGGCGCCCATATCCGTACGCTGCTGCTCACATTCTTCTTCCGTTATATGAGACCGCTGATCGAGACGGGCCATGTGTACATCGCCCAGCCGCCTCTTTACAAGATCTCCAAGGGCAAGAAGTTCGCCTACGCCTACTCGGACGAGGAGCGCGACCAGGAGATCGAGAACTTCGGCGGCAACTGCGACATCCAGCGGTACAAAGGTCTTGGTGAGATGGACCCGGAACAGCTCTGGGAGACCACCATGGACCCGAAGACCCGCATCATGCTGAGAGTCAACCTGGAAGACGCCATGGAGGCGGACGAGACCTTCTCCATCCTCATGGGCGACCAGGTCGAGCCGCGGCGTGAGTTCATCCAGAAGAACGCGAAATACGTTCAGAACTTAGACGTTTGAGAAAGGGGGGCGATTCACCATGCCAAAAGCATCATCCGAAATGCAAAAGCAGCGGGAACAGGCGTTCCGCGAGAACCTCGCGACGCAGAAAGTCGTTCCCGTCGACCTGAAAAATGAAATGCGGAAATCGTTCCTCGACTACTCCATGTCGGTCATCGTGGAACGTGCGCTGCCGGACGTCCGTGACGGACTCAAACCGGTCCATCGCCGCATTCTTTACACGATGCACGAAAACGGGCTGACGCCCGACAAGGCTTACCGCAAGTGCGCCGACACCGTCGGTTCCGTTCTGGGTCGGTACCACCCCCACGGCGACGCGTCCGTTTACGACGCCATGGTCCGTCTCGCACAGGACTTCGCCATGCGCTACACACTGGTGGACGGCCACGGTAACTTCGGTTCCATCGACGGCGACCCGCCCGCTGCCTACCGTTACACCGAGTCCAGAATGAGCAAGATCTCCCAGAGAATGCTCACGGACATCGACAAAGACACGGTCGACTTCATGCCGAACTATGACGACCGTCTGAAAGAGCCGACCGTTCTGCCTTCCCGGTACCCGAACCTGCTGGTCAACGGGTCCATGGGTATCGCCGTCGGTATGGCGACGAACATCCCGCCCCACAACATGCGGGAAGTGGTCGACGGCATGTGCGCGGTCATCGACAATCCGGACATCGAGCTGCCGGAACTCATGGAGCACATCCCGGGCCCCGACTTCCCGACGGGCGCCATGATCATGGGCCGCTCCGGCATCCGCGCGGCATACGCCACCGGCCGCGGTAAGCTCACGGTCCGTGCCAGAACGGAGATCGTCGAAAAGAAAAACGGCCGCTTTGAGATCAAAGTGACCGAAATTCCCTATAACGTCAACAAAGCGCGCCTCGTCGAGTCGATTGCCGACCTCGTCAAGGAAAAACGCGTCGAAGGTATTGCCGACATCAACGACTACTCGTCCATGCACGGCATGTACATTTCCGTCGACCTGAAGCGCGACGCAAACCCGCAGGTCGTCCTGAACCAGCTGTTCCAGTATACGCAGCTGCAGACGACGTTCGGTGTCATCAACCTCGCCATCGTCGACGGCGAGCCTAAAACGCTGACGCTCAAAGAGATGCTCCAGGAGTACATCAAGTTCCAGGAGTCTGTCATTCGGCGTCGCACCGAGTTCGACCTCAAGAAAGCCCGCGACCGCGCGCACATCTTAGAGGGTCTGGCCCGGGCCATCGACATCGTCGATGAGATCATCGCCACCATCCGCGCCTGCCGCGGCGGACAGGCCGAAGCCAAACAGGCCATCATGGACAAGTTCGGCTTCGACGACCCGCAGGCCTCCGCCATCGTGGCGTACCGCCTCGGTCAGCTTGCCGGCCTCGAGATCCTGAAGATCCAGAACGAACTGGAAGAGCTGCACAACAAGATCGCCGACTTCGAGGACATCCTGGCCCACGAAGAGCGCATCCTGCAGATCATCAAGGACGAGACCCGCGCCATCGCCGACAAGTTCGGCGACGACCGCCGCACGGAGATCCTCAACGTCTCCGGCGAGGTCGACATCGAGGACCTCATCCCGGTCGAAGACAACATCATCACCCTGACCCACATGGGTTACATCAAGAGAATGCTCGCCTCCGAGTATCGTGTCCAGCGACGCGGCGGCCGCGGCATCTCCGGTATGAGCCAGAAGGACGAGGACTTCACGGAGACCATTTTCGCGTGTTCGTCCCACGACTACATCGCCTTCTTCACGAACTTCGGACGGACCTTCCGCCTCAAATCATATGAGATCCAGGAGAGCTCCCGGACCTCCCGCGGCATGGCGATCGTCAATCTCCTGCAGCTGCAGCCCGACGAGAAGGTCACCGGTATGATCCGTCTCGAGACCAACGAAGACGGCTCCGTCAATGAGGATGGATTCCTCTGCATGGTCACGAAAAACGGCGTCATCAAGCGCTCTGCGCTGGCTGACTACCGCAACGTCCGGAAGTCCGGCCTCATCGCCATCAACCTCGACGAGGGCGATGAACTGGCCTGGGTCCGCCTCACCTCCGGCGAGGACGACCTGCTGGTCGCCACCCGCGAGGGTATGGCCATCCGCTTCCACGAGACCGATGCCCGCCAGCTCGGACGTACGTCCCGCGGTGTCCGGTCCATCAAGTTCAAGAAGGACGATGACCGTGTGGTCGGCTTCGACGTCATCACTGATGAGTCCGAAGTACTGGTCGTAACCGAAACGGGTTACGGACGCCGGAACCTCGGCGCCGACTACCGCATCCAGAACCGTGGCGGTTCCGGACTTCTGAACTACCGCGTTGAGAAGTACGGCCGTGTCGCCGCTATCCGTGTGGTCAACGAGGACGACGACCTCATCATGATCTCCGCCAACGGCGTCATCATCCGGACGCCGGTCAGCGAAGTCAAGCTCGTTGCCCGTCCCGCGAAGGGCGTCAAGGTCATGCGCATCCTCGACGACGACCGCCTCATCACGCTGTCCACGACTGCGAAGGAAGAGGAAGCCCCGGAGGAGCAGACCGAAGAAGCTCCCGCAGAGGCAACAGAAGTCCAGGGAACGGACGAATAACATTATATAAACAATCTGGCCCCCTGCTTGTTCTGTAGGGGGTTCTTTTTACGGCATTTTGCACAAGTACAGATATTTCTGTTTGTAGAAACTTTACAAAGAAGGTTTTGTACAAGAGGATTGCCTTGACAGTTACGGCGCCCTTATGCAAAGATGAACTTGAATGAAGAAGGAGAATCCTAATGAAAAAAGTAGTTATAAATAATCGATGGAAATGGATAATAGGCGAAATTGTTTTTGAATTGCTGAGCGTTGGACTTCTGATAGATGAATTGTTCTTTGACGAGGCAATGTTAGAAATCCCCTCGCGCGCACCGGTACTCTTTGCCATTATTTTTTCACCGTGGTTAGTATATTGGGAAATTAAAGATATGGGCTCCTTTGAAATAACTGACACATACATATATGCAAGATATCCCAATCGCTTACAACGTGGTTATGTGGATTTAAATGAACAGGTTTATTATACTTTTTATACGAAACAGGGGGATTTTGGGAAGTTTATTTTATTATCAAATGACCCAATAACAGATGAGCAAGAAATAATGAGGTTTGGTATAAATTATTCCACACAAGTTTCAATTCACTACACAAAAAAAGTCAAAAAAATAATGCCAAGAGAAGACTGGATTGAAGTTCATCTAAAAAACAACCACACAATTTAGATTATTTGAAATCAAACGAAAACATAAAAGCTGTGCCAGAGTTCAAACCGGAGTGGTTTGGCTGACACAGCTTTTATTATGTAGTGGGCTTACAGTTTATATGCGCCGTAGAAGCCGAGGGCGGCGAGGAGGACGCCGAGGATGTACTCGAGAACCGAGGTGCCGGCGAGGACGGTGGCGGCGGAGGTCCAGCCGCCGTCGACCATGAAGACGTTCTGCAGAACGATGATGATGGCAGAGGACACGATGAAACCGATGATGCCCCAGTAGGACTGGATCTCGTACTTCTTCAACAACATCTCGATGAGCTTCGCAACGGCCCAGATGGTGAGCGCGGTGCCGATGACGAACGCGATGACGACAATCTCATCATGATCAGCGCCAACGGCGTCATCATCCGGACGCCGGTCAGCGAAGTCAAGCTCGTCGCCCGTCCCGCAAAGGGCGTCAAGGTCATGCGCATCCTTGACGACGACCGCCTCATCACGCTGTCCACCACAGCGAAGGAAGAGGAGCAGGAAGAGGTTGAAGTTTCCGAAGGGGAAGCCCCTGTTGAAACAACGGAAGGCGCCGCTGAAGTTGCGGAAGATTCCGTTGAAACGGTCGAAGCGGAGCCCGTCGAAGAATAAAACCACCATTATACACAGAAAGACCAGACGTCCGTCTGGTCTTTTTTGTTGCCTATTTTTTCAGAAACTTCGAAGTGCTTCTACATATTGCGCTTGATTTTTAGTATAATATAGGGTACAAATATAGGGCCTGCGGAAGGTGGGCCTCACACAAACAGCGGAACCCCCTGTTCCGCAGAAACACTTTTAGGAGAGTTTTCCCTTGAGTAACGAAAACAAGAACACCTTGGAAGAATATATTGCACCGGCAAAGTCCTCGGAGGAGATCCGGGCGGAACGAGCCGCTGCCGCCGCGGCGAAAGCCAGAGCGGAAGCGGAGGAAGCCGCACGCCTTGAAGCAGAACGGATCGCCGCGAAAGAAGCGGAAGAAGCCGCTCTCCGTGCTGCGGAAGAACAGCAGCAGCACAAGAAGGACGTCGAGGAAGCGCTCAAGCACTTCGATGAAGAGACACAGCACGACGCGGTGCTGGCCCGGCGGAAAGCCCGGGAGCTCGCGCGCAAACGCATTGAGGCGGAGCTGCAGGCCGAGGCACAGGCCACGGCCCTCACGCCTCATGAGCGTCGCAAGCTTGAGAAGAAGGCCGCCAAGGGCGATGAAGTCGCCCGCTCGCAGCTGATGGCCGCCGACGCGGTCCAGCGCAAGGCCCGCGAACGGCTTGCCGAGTTCGACGCCTCAGAGTTCGATGCCACGCAGGTCATCGAGCCGGTCACCACGAAGATCCCTCCGGTGACCGTCGTCACCGATAAAAAAGAACGCAAGCTTCTCGAAAAAGAACTGAAAGACGTCATGAAAGACCAGAAGTTCTTTGGCAAGAAGAGCAAAAAGCTTCAGGACCAGCTCGCCAAAATGGGCGACCCGGAACTCCTGAAAGACCAGCCCCGCAAGTATGAGAAGCTGATCGCCACACAGGAAGAGCTCGACGACGTCGAAGCGGAGATCGCCGACCTCGACAAAGAGGCCGCGAAGTACCGCGCACAGCTCGGCATGGCGAAAGGCGCCAAGCTCAAAAAGAAGACCGGCCGGAAGATCCTCGCGGTGGTCCTGGCGCTCCTCATCCTGCTTGGTACCATCCTCGGCATCTTCGTCTACCGGAAGCTGAACCTGATCGGCTCCAATGTGGACGAGTACACCGGCATCGAGACGGAAGAGATCCTTGAGAACGACATCGACGCTTCGGCCATCGACTCCATTACGGACGCCGGTTCCCTGACCGCCCTCATGAAGGCCTGGTACCTGAACGGCGGCGAGGCGATGCACTCGAAGAACGTCAAGAACATCCTGCTCATCGGCATCGACTCCGATTCGAAACTGTCTGACTCCATGATGGTCCTGTCCGTGAATCGCCTCGAGAAGACCCTGTCTCTCGTCTCGTTCTACCGCGACAGCTACACGTACATGGAGACCGAGACCGGCGCGTCGGCCTTTGCCAAGATGAATGCGGCTTACTACTACGGCGGCGCCGATCTGGTGGTCGACGTCATCGAGAAAGACTACAAGATCGACATCGACGACTATGCGCTCGTCGGTTATGACTCCTTCCCGGCCCTGGTCGATGCCCTCGGCGGTGTCGACGTCAAGGTCACGAAGAAGGAGGCCAACTACCTCAACAAGACCTGGAAGAAGTGGACCCGCACCGGCAAGAAGATCCAGTTCAAGGCCGGCAAGATGCACATGGACGGCGAGCACGCGCTGATGTTTGCCCGTATCCGGAAACTCGACTCCGACATCAACCGGACCGAGCGGCAGCGCCGGGTCATCACGGCCATCATGGACAAGTTCAAGTCTGCTTCCCTGAAGCAGGTGAACGCGGCGATCAACGCCATCCTGCCCGAGATCAAGACCTCCATGCGAAAGTCCCAGGTGCTGGACCTCGCCTCTGACGCGGTCACGCAGGGCTGGCTCAAGTACCCGATGACCCAGGCGGTCATGCCTCCGGTCGAGTACTGTAAGGAAGGGTACGCGGGCGAACAGTGGATCTGGATCTGCGACTACGAAGGCGCCGCCTTCGAGCTGCAGAACATGCTCTACGGTCAGTCCAACATCACGCTGGCGGAAGACCGCAAGAACGCGCTCGACTTCTCGAACGGTAAGACCATGACCACGACCCGCGGCGCCGGCTCCGGCAACCGGACCTACACGACGCGCCCGGCCTACACCGGCTCGAACAACGGCGGCCGGAACACGACGTCTTACCAGACGACCCAGGGCACGACCCAGGGCGGCGGTGCCTGGTGGCAGACGACCACGCAGTCCGGCGGTGAAGGCACGACGCAGGGCGGCGGCGCGAACCCCTGGTGGTGGCGTCAGTCCACGACGCAGGCTCAGCCCCAGCCCCAGCCCCAGCCCACGACCGCAGCCCCGGCCCCGGTCATCGGACAATGATCAAGTAATCAAATCTATATAAATATAAATGCGACTGAATCGGGATGAGAACCGAATCAGTCGCATTATTTAGTGTGAGAAGGATGTGCGAGGCATTAGGGCTGAACGAAAGAAACTATTATCGGTGGAAGAACTATCAGAAAGGAAGAAAGGCTAAAGAGGAAGAATATCAAGCGCAAGTCAAACTCGTGGAGCAGGTCTTTGAAGCCAGTGACCGCACCTATGGGTATCGGACAATAATGGCAGAACTCAATGCGAACGGTATCGAGTTCAGTGAATATAGAATCCGCAAAATCATGCGGGAAAACGGGTTTTACCCAGAGACCAGAACGAAGTATCGGCCGTATCGAACCGGAAAGACAGACGGTCGGTACAAGCCTAATATTGTCCTGCAGCAGTTCCATCAGGAGGCGCCCAACCAGGTATGGGCAGGCGATATTACTTATATCCAAACTAACATCGGCTGGGTTTATCTGGCAGTTGTCATAGACCTCTTTAACCGAGAAGTCATCGGGTATTCGATCAGCAAAAAGATCAACGCAGAACTGGCTAGAAGCGCATTGGGAAATGCCATAGCCCACTATGGTGTCAAAGAAGGTTTGATCTTCCACAGCGACCGAGGTGCACAGTACTCCAGCAAGAGCTATGAAAAGATGCTGGAGCAGAATGGGATCACGGGCAGCATGAGTCGACCAGGTTGCCCTTATGATAATTCCTGCGTAGAGAGTTTCTTCGCAACGCTAAAGAAAGAGCGGATTTACAGAAGGAATTATGATACAATAGATGACGTAAGAAGTGACTTGTTCCAATATATCGAACTGTTCTACAACAGACGTCGTAGGCATTCGGTACTAGGATACCTGTCACCGGTTATGTACAGACAGTTGTATGACGCAGGAAAGGTGGCCTAACCATGACACGTACATCGCCCATATGGGTACAAGAGTGTGTGGTCATTTATCTGCGCATTCCAAAATACTATCCACGGAATTCTGTAAAAGCACCAGGAAGTAATTATTATTATTCAATAAAATATTCTAAAGGAAAAGCAATCCCAGTGAGAACAGGGTAAAAGGCAATGATATGGAAAAAAAACTATTGAAAGCAGGACTCATAATAGCATTCCTCGTTGGTATTATAATAATTGGAAGAACTATGTTTGTTACAAATACCACACCGCCTACTAGTGGATCGCTCAGGTTTGATTATTCAGAGGTGCCTATTAGAAGAAATCTTAATGAGCAAGAACTCTCTCAGATCAATAACTGCATTAACAACAAATTATTGGTATATGGCATCTCGTCAACCGATTATGGGCGAGACATATCGATGGTTTTGACTGATTCAGATGGTAAAGAATATGAATACTGGTTTGCAAGCGATGGCCGATCTTTGATTTATACACCAAATAGAAAAGGATATATTATTGTTCCCCAGAAAGAGTACGATATTGTTTTGACGATTTTACGACAACATGGCTTTTTTATTCCTTGTTATTAGTTTTTGGTTGATGAGAGATTGGACTGCGATGAAAAACTGACCAGTGCCCTTTGTGCTGCCATATGGGAAGTCAAAGGCCGTCTCGTGAACATCGTGGCGAAGTAAGACGAAGATACGAACATCCCGAAGCCAGACGCTCCGGGGTGTTTGCTTTTCTTGAGGCGGTTTGTTATAATCGTTATCGAACAAACGTTTGTCGACGCCGGGCGGAAGAGAGGAGAAGAAGCATAATGGAACACAACTTTCAACAGCTTCTCTACACCACAGCAGAAGAAAACCAGAATATCAATGCCATTTTGAAAGACGAATCCATCTGGATGACCCAGAAGTCCATGGCGGAGTTGTTTGGTGTCGGTGTGCCGGCCATAAACAAGCATCTTTCCAACATATTTGAAGAGGGTGAGCTTGAGGAACAGGCAACCATTTCCATTTTGGAAATAGTTCAACAAGAAGGAACCCGAAAGGTGAAACGGCCTGTAACATTTTATAATCTCGATGCCATTATTTCCGTTGGGTATCGCGTGAACTCCAAGAGAGCGACGAATTTTCGCATCTGGGCAACAGGTGTGCTGAAGGATTACATTCAGAAAGGTTTTGCTTTGGACGATGATCGGCTGAAGAACCTTGGGGGTGGGGATCACTGGAAAGAACTTCTGGATCGGATTCGGGACATTCGATCTTCCGAAAAAGTACTATATCGGCAGGTTTTGGACCTGTATGCCACCAGTGAAGACTATGATCCGAAGACTCCGGTTTCTCGGGAGTTTTTCAAAATCGTTCAGAACAAACTTCACTATGCGACTCATGGCCACACCGCTGCAGAGGTTATCTTTGAACGGGCAGATGCGGAACTCCCTTTTATGGGAATGACATCTTTCAACGGCAGTTACCCGACCGCAAAGGACATTGTCGTTGCAAAAAACTATCTTAGCGAAAAAGAATTGAAAGTACTGAACAATCTGGTTTCCGGGTACTTTGACATAGCGGAACTCAATGCCATTGAGCACAGAGCAATGTATATGGAAGACCATGTTCGTCAGCTGGATGCCGTGCTGTCTTCTACAGGGAGGAGCATTTTGACGAATGCGGGGACCGTGAGCCACGAGCAAGCTCTTGCCAAAGCCAAAGAAGAATACCAAAAGTATCAGCAGAATAACCTGTCTCCCGCAGAACGGGACTATATCAGCACAATCAAGCAACTTGCGAAAACCTCTAAAGAGAACGGATGATTTATTAAGAAGGACCCTGCTTCGGTGATCTCCGGAGCAGGGTCCTATTCTATGATCTTTTTTTGACGGTCACTTTGACGCGATGGGCATCCACCTTCCGAGCTCGTTGGCGCGTTGGTGAAACGGAGGAGTCAGAGGGAATCGTTTTGAGTATTTGATCGGAACATTCCAAAGCAGTTAGAACAGACAAAACATTCTTCAAAGAAACAGAAGCATTTCCGTTTTCAATATTCCAAATAGTGTTCACTCCAACACCGGCTCGTTTCGCTAGTTCGACACCAGACCAGTTCTGCTGAAGGCGTTCGTTGCGAACGACAGCGCCCATTGTTTTGAGATAGTCTTTCATTTCGGCAGATAGTGGATTTGTGCAGTTTGCCATAGTTTTCCTCCTGAGGTTCTTTGCGCGGAGAAACCTGCTCGAG
>JAFRHS010000046.1 GCA_017433225.1 Clostridia bacterium | reverse complement strand
TCTAAAAAATGGTATCGAAACGGCCGAAGCCGGTCCAATCAATTTTCAGATAAGCTCGTAGCTCAATCTTAATTGCTGACATTACTGTCATGTGTTTCCAGATTCTGGAAAAAGTTCTTCGAAACTTCAAAAGAAATTTCAAGGGTTCTTTTCGTTCATTGATGTTTAATTTTCAAGGTCCACCAACCACGTAGTTACGTGGTTTGCGAGTTCAGCCGTGGGCCGAACGCGAGATATATAATACTGCATCTATATCTTAAAGTCAACACTTTTTTACCCTATTTTGGAAAAATCTGAAACCCCGCCGGGTGTTCGCTCCCGGCGGGGTCATTTGCTTCTTGTCGGCCTGCTGGTTCAAGTTCGTTCCGCAGGTTTACTGCAGGAAGAAAAACCGCATGGTCATATGGTCGTCATCGGTGTTGTACTGCAGCTTCGTCGTACTGACCTTGTTCCCCGGTTTCGCCAGGACGTTGGCGCCGGAGATCAGGTAATAGATCCGGTCGTTTTCGATGAGCTGGTATTTCGCGTCCTCGAACGCGTCGCGGTTCGTGAACTTCAGTTCGAGAGAGCGCTTCCCTTCATTCAGGACTCTGGGAAGGGTCCGGGTGACGGCGCGGGACGCCGCTTCGTACGAATCACACTGCAGACCGTTCCACTCATAATAGTTTAGATCGCCCCAGATGCAGTTTGCCCAGAGGTTCTCGTCATCCGGCTGGTGGTCGGCGGCCATCTCGGTCTTGTCCACGTTGAAGAAGACATGACTCGGCTCCGTCGAGGTGACGCCGGAAGAACTGTCGATGATGTAGTCGTCCCAGGTGACGTCCACATTGTATTCGCGGCCGGACACCGTAACGACGTTCCACATGTGGTTCTCGGTCCCGGACACGGACATGCCGGTGCCGGAGATGACGCGGCTCACGACGCCGAGGCGCTTCAGGAGGTACTGCATGCCGCGGGAGTACCCTTCACAGTTCGCCTCGTGTTCGATGAGGAGACCGTAGGGCGTGTAGACGGAGGACTCGGTCGCGCTCGCCGTCTTGTAGTCCGCCATGGCGGCGAGGGAGTCGTGGATGTACAGTTCCTTGTCGTAGTCGGAGGCACCGGCATCAAGGTTCGCGATGAGCCGGTTTGCCTCGCTCTCCACCGCGTCCATCTGGGCGATGTACTGGTCCCGGGTCATGCTGTACGACGGCTCGAAATAGAAGATGGCGCCGAAGCGCATGTACTGGCAGGTGTTGCCGAGGAAGAAGAACTCGGGGTTGTCGTAGGAGACCGCCATGTACACCTCCTGGACTTCTTCGGAAGACAGGTTCGGCACGGCGATCCGCTCCGGGAAGTCCGGCAGCTGACTGCAGATGAGGGTGTATGCCTCTTTCGAGGCGTCGTTCTTCAGATGATTATAATAGTATTTATAATCGAGCTCCTGCGGCTGGGACACGACGGTATACCCTTTGCGTTCCGCGTCGTGCTTCGCGATGTAGCTGTCGATGGGCAGGTAGAACCAGGCCGCGAGCAGCACGGTGGCCGTCACGAACAGGGCATAAAAAACGAGGAAGGGGTGACGGCGCTTCTTTGTCTTTTTCTTTGACATGGAGCGGTCCTCCCTTCCCTGCAGTATTCAAACGTTTAAAGGTCTTCGTCGAAGACGGTCTTTTGTGCTTTGATGGGTCTCTCCCGGTCGGATGCCTTTTCGAGGAAGTTCGTGTACCGGGCGAAGTCGTTGATGGAGATGTCCGTGCTGACGGCGTCGACGAGGCTCTCAAAGAGTGCCTGACTCTTCTCGAAGTTCGCGGGCGTCAGCTCCTGGTTGAGCCAGTCCGCGATGACGGCGGTCTGGGCATCGGTCTCGTCGATCGAGTGGCCGCCGCCCATGTACTTGAGGTACGTGTAGAACTCGTTGCCGTTCAGGGAGTGCTGACCCTTCAGAAGGTGGAGGGTCTGCCGGGTGCCTTCGTACTTGAACTCCTCCTTGAGTTCGATATCGTAGTACCCGAGTTTCAAAAGGACACGGCCGATGTTCTCCTCGTTGACGATGAGGTAGCGGTCGAACGTCTCTCCGTACCGCTCGCCGACCGCCTTCACGAGTTTGTCCCGGGAAATGGCGTCGGCATCTTTGCCGCCGAGGATCTCATTGAAGGTCTGCCGTTCATACCGGGACAGGGGCGATATACCGGTGATCTTTCCGGTGCCGTTCCGGGTGTTGACCGTTAATCGCGACAGGAAGACAAGGTCTCCGTCGGTGTCGGTGCCGCCGAACAGGATGTTGACGGTGCTCTGCATGGTGCTGCTGTCGAAGCCGGTCTCACGTCTGTGGCCGAAGCCGGTCTCCCGGAACAGGACGATGCCGGACAGTAGTGCCACCAGCAGGACGATGGCGGTAAATATGAGGGCGACCTTCCGGTGGCGGATCTTGTTCTCCTTCACCGTGGTCCGGAATTTCAAAGGTTTCGTGTCGCCGGGTCTTCTCATACGGCGGGGGCCTCCTTTGCACATCGGTTGGCGATGTACTATCTATAGCAAATAAAGGTAAAATATACTTAAATAGGGAATAATAGTATATAACAAAATGCGGAAAAAGCAAAGAGACATCGCATGGATGTCTCTTTGCCTTGGTGGGAGAGGGTGGATTCGAACCACCGAAGGTACAACCAACAGATTTACAGTCTGCCCCCTTTGGCCACTCGGGAACTCTCCCATATGAAATTGTGGAGCTGGTGGACGGACTTGAACCCCCGACCTGCTGATTACAAATCAGCTGCTCTACCAACTGAGCTACACCAGCATGTCCGGTTGCTCGCGCGTCTCACGTGCGGGAATTAATATATCA
Organism: Clostridia bacterium; assembly: GCA_017433225.1. GTDB lineage: Bacteria > Bacillota > Clostridia > Oscillospirales > Acutalibacteraceae > RUG420. The sequence goes on along the minus strand of JAFRHS010000046.1, from coordinate 8,076 downwards.
TACTTGTTTCCAACCGTCAAGGGAGTTTTTCTAAAAAAGAACGGGGTGTGTTCACTTCTCATGATCACATCCCGTACATCAGCCCAAGGTACCTGTTGTATCCCCCTTCGAGCGTCGCGGCATCGTAGCCCCGGTCGGCCAGCACTTCCGCGATAGCCTCGGACCAGAGGCCGATCTTGCAGTAGACGATGACCGGTTTGTCCTTCGGGACTTCGGAGAGCCGGGTCCCGATCCGGTCCATCGGAAGATTGATGGACCCCTCGATGCCGTCCCGCTCGAATTCATACTCTTCCCGCAGGTCGAGGAGCGTCACCTCGTCGCAGTCGAGGTCCGCGAATTCTTCTGCGCTGATGCGTTTGAAGTGTTCCGGCATACCGGTCACCTGCCCTTCGTTTCGTCTCATTTACCTATTCGTTCAATAGGTATATCACCCACCCAAATTATAGACCCGGCTGACGAAAGAATCAACCGGGTCTTTTTTCGTTTATGAACTTTTATTCCGCGGGCACTTCCGGAGCGTCGGGAGCTGCCGCTTCCGCGGCCGCGCGGCGCTCGACGAGTTCGTCGAGGATGCGCGTGTGTTCCGCGTCGGACAGAGCGTATTTCCAGGTCGGGATGGCGGCGAGCGCCATGCCGATGGCGGGCGGGATGGAGATGAGGAACATCATGGCCGCCGCGTACTTGCCGGGGCCGGTGCCGCCGTCGTAGGTGAGGAAGTCGGCGCCTGCATGCAGGGCGTCGTTCAGTTTGTCGACATTGGCGCCGCTGTACCCGACATAGCCGAAGACGGCCGAGGAGATGAGCGCCGCGATGCCGCTCGAGAGCTTCGTGATGAAGCTCTGGCCGGAGAAGAACACGCCGTCGGTGCGGATGCCGTTGGTGTACTCCTCATAGTCGACACAGTCGGCGATCATGACGGACTGCAGGACGTTCAACGCACCCTGCGCCGCGCCGCTCAGGAAGATGCAGACGCTGAAGGGGATGCCCCAGACAAGCGGTTTTACATCGCCCCCGGCCATCAGGTAGAGGACGAACATGAAGGCATAGGGCAGCGCGCCCACGAGGGTCGCGAAGTTGTAGAGGTTCTTCTTCTCGAACCGTTTCATGAGGCCCGGCATGATGCCCATGCCGAGGAAATTGCCGAGGAACATCATGCCGCCGACGAGCACCATGTTGATGAGGATGCCCATATTGAGCCCGTTCTTCCCGACGACGTTCATGATGTCGCCGTTGGCATAGTAGTAGGTGACGACGGTCATGGCGTTGATGAGAAGGAGCTGGATGGGGCTTCTCAGGATGCCGGAGATGAGGATCTGCCGGAAGGGCAGGTTCTTCCACATGATGCGGAAATTCTCTTTGATGGTGTAATGCTCGTCACTCCCGGCGACCCGCTCCTTCGTGAAGAGGCCCGCGAACTCGAAGAGGATGGTGGACAGGACGGTGAAGCCGATGGCGGTGACGATGAACCCTCTCCGCTGAGCTTCACTATGGCTGAGACCCGACGCTTCGAACGTGGAGCCGACGGCCTGGGAGATCTGGACGATGAGGACACCGACGCCGGCGAACCCGGCGGCGATCCGCGCGAGGCTCAGCGCTTTGGCCCGGTCGCCCTCGTCCTCCGTCATGACAGACGTGAGGCCCCAGAGCGGGATGTCGCAGACCGTGTAGGTCATGCCCCAGAGGATATAGGAGATGCCCGCCCATGCGATGATGGCGATGCGCCCGCTCGTGGTCGTGGCATCGGCGTAGTTGCTGTTGAGGAACGCCGCGATGGTGACGACCATGATGACGGGCGGTCCGAAGATGAGGTAGGGCCGGCATTTGCCCCAGCGGGTGTGGGTCCGGTCCACGAAAGTCCCCATGATGGGGTCGTTGACGGCGTCCCAGACTCTCGCGAGCATGAAGATCCAGCCGAGCGCCATCGCCGGCAGGCAGATGACGTTCTGGAAGTAGAAATAGAGGCCGGTGTTGACGATCTGATAGATGAGGTTCTGACCGAACATGCCGATCATGTAACCTCCCATCTCTCCCCGGGTATAGGTCTTCCCGTGGGCGAGCGCAGCTTTGTTTGCCATGGTGTTCCTCCTTTACGTCAGACAGGCCGGGCGATTCTCTCTGGTTTCATTCTACTGGAAACCAGTTGTCCGTGCAACGGGTGGATCGAAGCGTAATAAAAAAAGAGCCATGCGGTGTCCCGCACAGCTCTTTTGCGTATCGGTTTATTCGTCGACGTCCGTCGCGTCCGCATCGACACCCTTGTCCTGTGTGAACAGAGCGGTCATGAAAACCATGGCGCCTGCCAGGAACGTGAAGACTTTGGACAGGAAGCTCTTCTTCAGAACGGAGCCGCTGTAGGCGGCGATGAATGCCGCAAGGCCGGCAGTAAAGCTCATGGACGCCAGCGTCTTGCCCTTTTTTTGTTCTCTGGTGAGTTTCTGTTTTGCCATTATTATTCCCTCCTATGATGGAATTGCAGCTCCACTGTAAGCAGTGAACCTAAAAAGAACTTAAATTTTCCTTTGTTATATTACCATGAAAAAGCGCCGGTCGCAACGAGTGTTCGACGGACTCAGTCCGCGCTTCCCGGGAAGAACTCCGGCAGCACGATGCCGAGGAGCTGTTCACAGGCGGGAACGCCGTGCTCATAGCCGGGCAGCAGGTGCAGGGACAGGTTGTCCCGGTCGAAGGGCGGCTCCCGGTCGTCCGGTGTGAACTTCCACATCTCGACGAGTTGCGGGATCATCTGCATCATGGTCTGGTCCCGGTCCCCCACGCCGCACCAGATGACATAGTCGTCCGGAGCGAGGCGAAACACCTTGGAGGCGGAGGCCAGCGTCTCCGCGGTCTCTTTCGGGTGCTTCGCGCCGTCGAACTGCGCGTTCGGCCAGCTGTCGCAGGCCAGAGGCGCGTAGTACCGGCAGAGGTCTCCACAGAGCATGTAGACCTGCCAGGTGGTCACGGCGCCCATCGAGTACCCGCCGAAGGCCCGGTGGTCCCGGGACTCCCGAAGGGATCTCGAGTCGGTGGCCGCAGCGTAAGTGTGGTACTTCGACTCGACCGCCGGCACGATGTCCTGGCGGAATTCGAGGTGGAACTGCAGGATCTGTTTGTAGGACGTCTCGAAATCCCGGATGGAATTCTCGAAATCCCAGGTGAGGGCGACGGCGATGAACGGCTTCGTCTTCTTTTCATAGATGAGCCAGTCAAAGATGTTCCCGATGGCGCCGTCGTCTCCCTCAAAGGTGGAATTGGCATTGCAGAGGAACCCGTGCATGAAGTAGAAAATGTCATACCGGGTCTCCGTGTCTTCCGGGTCGTAGCCGAAAGGCGTATAGACGTAGCAGGGCTTCAGGAGCGGGCTGCCGTCGCCCGCATAGTACGTGCTCCCGTAGAGGAGCTCCTCGACGTCGCCCAGTTCCGGACAGTCGGGGTTGCGGTAATGAGCAGGGATCTCTGTCACGAGCGAAGAGATATCTTCCAGTTTCATGGGAACACTTCCTTAAAAAGAACTGCCGGACGAAGATCGTCCGGCAGAGCTGGTTTCAATGACTTACGCTTTGTTGGTGGAACCGAAGACGTCGATTTTGTATTTGACCATGTCGACGCAGGCAGCAAAACCGGGAGCGAGGAGTTTGCGCGGGTCGAAGCCCTTGCCTTCCTTGTCCTTGCCGGCTTCGATGTACTCTCTGGTCTTCGCGGCGAAGACGAGCTGGAGCTCGGTGTTGACGTTGATCTTGGAAACGCCCTTGCGGACCGCTTCCTGGACCATGGCATCGGGGATGCCCGAACCGCCGTGAAGGACGAGGGGAAGGTCGGTGCCGACTTTGGCGATGATGGAGTCGAGGACGTCGAAACGGAGTCCCGGCCATCCTTCCGGATAGACACCGTGGATGTTGCCGATGCCGCAGGCGAGCATATCGACACCGCAGTCTGCGATGGCTTTGCACTCTTCGGGATCTGCGCATTCACCCATGCCGACGATGCCGTCTTCTTCGCCGCCGATGGCGCCGACTTCGGCTTCGAGGGAGATGCCTTTGTCCTTGCAGATCTGAGCCAGTTCTTTGGTCTTTGCGAGGTTCTCGTCGAACGGAAGCGCGGAGCCGTCGAACATGATCGAGGAGAAGCCGGCCTCGATGCAGGCTTTCGCCGCTTCATAGTTGCCGTGGTCGAGATGCAGTGCGATCGGGACTGTGATGCCCATCGAATCGATGAGATCGTTGACCATGTCGACAACGAGTTTGTAGCCGCCCATATACTTGGCAGCGCCCATGGACGTCTGAACGATGATCGGGGCGTTCGCTTCCTGTGCGCCTTTCAGTACGGACTGGGTCCATTCGAGGTTGTTGATATTGAAAGCGCCAATACCATAACCGCCTTTCCGGGCAGCGATCACCATGTCTCTAGCAGAAACTGTCATAATATCCTCCTTCATTCAAGCGACGGTTAGCACCGTGCAACTCTTGTGTTTCTTTGTATAACAATTTTCTCATAGAAATGTCCAGAAAGCAAGAGAATCGCCCAAAAAATGGGCGATTCGGATCAGTCTTCCAGAAGTTCTTTCAGAAGAGCGATATTTTGACGGCTGTAAGCGTAAAGCATGAAGCTCGCAATGAACAGCGCAAAGGTGATGATGGCGATGAGCGGGTTGTTGAGGCTCGTGAGCACCATCACGAGGATGCCGGCAATGAGGAGCACGGCGGTGATGACGGTGAGGACCAGCCAGATCTTCTGCCGCTTCTGTTCTTCCACAAGGTCCTGCTTCAGTTCTTCTTTTGTTTTCGTTTCCAGATGCCGGTCGAGTTTCAGGGATGACATGGGAACGCTCCTTTCGAAACGGTGGAAAAAAAGTGCATCGCAAAAGCGATGCACTTTTCAGTCTTGTTGATCAGAACTTAGTCGTTCTTCTTTTTGAGACCCGCAAGCAGGAGTGCGAGGCCGGCAACGGCTTCCGCAGCAAGGATGATGATGGGAGCAGTGAGCTTCATCTTGCTTTCCTTGGCAACTTTGGTCTCGGCGGGGTTCAGGACATGATGAGCACCGTTGTTGGAGTCAACATAGTTCAGAAGCTTTTCGCCGGCAGCCGGAAGTTCTGCGTTGAAGGCCGGAGCTTTGAAGTTCGGATCGTACTTCTTCATGTTGAGGCTGTAGGTCTCGACATCACCGTTCTTGGTGTAGAGGTCGAAGGACTTGGCAGCGCCCCAGGCAAGGATCGGAAGATCGAAGACCGGGAGTTTGCCTTTGATGCCGTCAACATTGATCCACTTGGTCGGGAGGATCTCTTTGCCGTTGAAGATGATCTTCTCAAGGTCGGGCTTGTTGAAGGTCATACGGGCATAGGATTTGCCGTCCTTGACGAACAGTTTCAGCGGAGCAGCCAGTTTCCAGGCACCGCCGGTGAGGTCATAGTCGATATCGAATTCGCCATTGGGAAGGTCGATGTCGATGGCTTTGATCTTGCCGCTGAGCTCATTGGCTTTGGCTTTTGCGGTGTCGATCAGGCTGACGTCATCATCGTCGACGTCAACAACGACAGTAACATCTTCTGCGGGCGCTTCGACGGTGACTTCTTCTTCTTCGAAGTCTTCGACAACGACATCGTAGTCGGGCTCGTCTTTGGTCGCTTCGTACTTTTCGTCGTAGGTCTTGGCGGACTTGCCGGCCGGAGCAGCTTCATCAGCAAAAGCAGTCATCGGCAGAGCAAGAGCCATGACCATTGCCATAGCGGTAAGGATGGCAGCGATTGATTTTCTCATAACTCTCTATCTCCTTTAAAGATTGTTTGGAAAGTTTGCACACAGGGTGGGCAGACTTTCAGAGAACATTACATATATAGTATACATTCGTTTTGTTGAAAGTCAATTGCTTTTTACGCCATTGAAACCAGATTGTTACTTTCCACGAAAATAAAACATTTGTTCGAAAAAACATTGTAAATCGCCACAGTGACTGCTACAATAGTAACGATCCATGAAAAGAAGGAGGATGCCCCATGATCGACCTCTTGGAAGGCCTCAACGAGCAGCAGAGAGAAGCCGTCACCACGACCGAAGGCTTCATCCGCGTCATCGCGGGAGCCGGCTCCGGGAAGACCAGAGCGCTCACCCACCGGTTCGCGTACCTTGTCAACGACATCGGCATCCTGCCCGGCAACATCCTTTGCGTCACGTTCACGAACAAGGCGGCCAACGAGATGCGCCAGCGCATCCACCAGCTGACCGGCGACAACGACACAGGCTACATCAACACGTTCCACGGATTCTGTGTCTCCGTCCTGCAGGAGGACAGCCACGCCGTCAGCTACCCGAAGAACTTCCTGGTCCTCGACAACTCGGACATCGACGCCATGCTCGAGATCATCTACGAGGAGCGCGGCCTCACCCTCCGGGACATGACCTTTGGCGATGCACGGGACATGATCGAAAACCAGAAACTGTTCCGGAAACCGGAATACTATAAAGACCTCATCCGCATGACGCTCGACGAGCTCTACGAGAAATATCAGACGGCCACGAAGAAGGACGACATCATCTTCTACGGTTACCTGCACCAGCAGAAGAAGTGCTTCGGCCTCGACTACAACGACCTGCTCCTGTTCACACTCTATATTTTCTCGGTAGAACCCGAGATCAAACGCAAGTGGCAGGAGCGGCTCGAATACATCATGATCGACGAGTTCCAGGACATCGACCGGCCCCAGTACCTGCTCATGAAAGTGCTGGCAGGCTACCACGGAAACCTGTTCGTCGTCGGAGACCCGGACCAGACCATCTACTCCTGGCGCGGCGCCGACCACCGGTACCTCATGCAGTTCGACACGGAGTTCCCGAACGTGAAGACCATCTACATGATGCACAACTACCGCTCCACGCCCGCCATCCTGGAAGCGGCGAACGAGCTCATCGGCAAAAATGTCAGCCGCATAAAAAAAGACCTCATCCCGGAACTGCCGCAGGGCACCCCGGTCCTGTGCCACATGGCGCCGAACTCGGAACACGAGGCAAAGTGGATCGCGCAGCGCATCCGCGCCCTCCACGAGGACGGCTGGAACTATAAGGACATGACGGTCCTCTACCGGGCGCATTATCTGACCCGGCCCATCGAAGAGTTTTTCCTCAAAGAGAAACTCCCCTACACCATCTACAGCGGCACGCAGTTCTTCGACCGGATGGAGATCAAAGACGCGCTCTCCTACCTGCGGATGGTCGCCTACAAGGACGACCTCTCGTTCCGCCGGGTCTGCAACGTGCCGAAGCGGAACATCGGGCAGCGGCGCATGGCGTTCCTCGAAGAGTACGCGGCGCAGAACGACGTCTCTCTGTACAACGCCCTGCGGCAGAATCTCGACCACGACCTCTTCAAGGGCACGAAGGCGCGGCAGTTCGTCCACCTCGTCGAAGACTTCTCCGCCACCTACGAAGGGCGGCCGGTCTCGGAACTGCTCTCGGACCTCCTGAACCAGTCGGGGTATGAACAGATGATGCGGACAAACGGTTCTCAGGAACGCCTCGACAACCTGGCGGAACTCAAGCAGTCCATCTACGAATACGAGGTGTCCTGCGGTGAGGAAGTCGACCTCGACGGGTACCTGAAACACGCGGCGCTCTTCACGAACGCGGACACGGCGGAGTCCGGCGACAAGGTCCGGCTCATGACGGTCCACGCCGCGAAGGGGCTCGAGTTCCCCATCGTCTTCCTCATCGGCATGAACGAGGGCACGTTCCCCTCCCGGAAGATCAAATCGCTCGATGAGATGGAGGAGGAGCGCAGGCTCGCCTTCGTCGCCGTCACCCGGGCGGAACAGCAGCTGGTGCTGACCTCCGCGGAAGGGCGGAACCTCGACGCCACGCCCCGCTACCCGTCCCGGTTCATCCTCGACATCGGCGTCGACCGGCTGCTCTTCGACGAGCCGCCGCGGGAAGGGCTCATCAAGGAAGCGAAAGAGTACATCGACATGAAGTCCCGCTACCTGTCGACCGGCGACGAGGAGGACTCCCTCTTCGACATCGGCGACCGCGTCGAGCACCCGGTCATGGGCCTCGGCACCGTCCTCGAGCGGAACGCGAACAAGTCGGCCTA
>JAFRHS010000045.1 GCA_017433225.1 Clostridia bacterium | reverse complement strand
GGTGGTGACGATGGAGCCGATGCCGGCGCCGATCAGACCGAAATTGAGAAAATGGAAAAAGGTTTTCATGGTGTTATCTCCTTACGAATTCTTTGAATGCCTGGAAGTACTTCCGGGAAATGGTGAGGGTCTCATCGCAGTCCTTCAGCCGGGCAGAGTAGTTGCCGCTGAATTCTGCGGCGATGGACCGCACGAAGTTGATGTTGACGACCGTACTCTTGTTGATCTGGATGAAGCCTTTGCTGTTCAGGGTCGCCGCGAGTTCGTAGAGCTTTTCGCGGATCTCGAACCGTCCGTCCTTCGTGACGGCGTAGGTCCGGCCTCCGGACGCTTCGAAGTAGCGGACGTCGCCCGGGTCGACGAGGAAGCTCTCGTCTTCATCCTGCAGGACCAGCTTCCCGAAGGAAGAGGCGTGGTTCAGTGTGGCGAGGACCGCCTTTGCCTCTCTGCTCTCCGTGTCGCCCCGAAGGATGACCTCCGGCTCCTGACCGGGAATGTGTTCTAACGTGATTTTCAAGTGACCACCTCCGTGTGTTCTGTCTGCATTATAGCAAGCCTTTCCGCATTTGCCACCGCTTTCGCGATAAGTGGTCGAAAATCGGCGATAAGTGGTAAAAAGACGCTTGCCGGAGGCGGTTGACATGGGCTTAGTAAAGATATATAATATACTTAGCAGAACAAATGTTCTCTTAAGTGGGCCGTTCATTGCCAAGATCATCGATTACAGTCAGGAAACCAGAAGGAGAAACGGACATGAAGGAAAACCGCGCTTTTCAGTACCGAATTTACCCAACGAAAGAGCAGATAGATTTGATCGAGAGGACGTTTGGGTGCTGTCGTTTTGTTTACAACCAGATCCTTTCGCTACAAAATGAAACATACGCCAATGGTGGAAAGTATATCAGTTGGACGAAAGCGAATACCTATTGTAATCAGGTTTTAAAAGCAGATTACCCGTTTTTGAAAGAAGTCGACAAGTTTGCTTTGACGAATAGTATTATTTGTCTCGATCGGGCATTCCGCCTTTTCTTTGACAAGAAGTGCGAGTACCCATCATATAAGTCTAAGAAACGGAGTCGAAAGTCATATTCAACCAACTTCAGCCATAACAATATCGTTGTAATGGATCATGGCATCAAACTGCCGAAACTCAAGGTTGTGAAGGCGAAAGTCCATCGCATAGCGCCTTCTGACTGGACATTGAAAGGTGCGACAGTCAGTCAGAACGCAGCGGGAGAGTACTACTGCTCGGTACTTTATGAGTTTGAAAAAGAGGCCGTCAACCGTCCACTGGATGTGAATCGGTCGATCGGCCTCGATTATAAGTCAGATGGTCTATATGCGACCTCTACCGGAGTGGTCTGCGGAAGCCCGAAGTTCTTTCGGGAAGCTCAAAAGACTCTGGCCAGAGAACAGAGAAAGCTTTCCAAAAAGAAGAAGGGCAGTCAAAACTACCTGGAACAAAAGCAGAGAGTGGCGAAGGTCTATCGGCATATCGCTAACCAGCGAAAAGACTTCCTGCATAAAGAAGCCTTGGCTCTCGCCGAAGAGTGGGACATTGTCTGTGTCGAAACGTTAGATATGAAGGAAATGTCAAACAAAACGTTTGGGAATGGAAAGGCGACCCTGGACAACGGCTATGGGGAGTTCCTTCAAATGCTGGAGTACAAGCTGAAAGAACGGGGAAAGGTGCTGGTCAAAGTGGACCGGTACTATCCCAGCAGTCAGTTGTGTTCCTGCTGTTCCACGCTCAACCACTCGGTAAAAACGGAGAATCTGTCTGAGTGGACCTGCCCGGCTTGCGGAGCTACACACAACCGGGACTTCAATGCTGCGGAGAATATCCGCAGAGAGGGCGTCAGAATCTACTTGGGATTCCAGCCAAATTCGGCTTGAGATACAATAGGGCAGGGACTGCCCGAATCAACGCCTGTCCGGCTTTGCCGGAGTCACCTTGTGGTGGTAGGAGATGGTGTAAGACGGTAGGAAGTCTTCAGACCGAAAACCGCAGTCGTCTGAGAAGCAGGAAGCCAATGCTAGCGGTTCACCCCTCGACCTTTCGGATGGTGAAGGGCAAAGGTGGTCCACCCGACGAACCTTACGGATGAAAGGTAACAATAGCGATTCCCCCCCAACCTCCAGATTAAAACAAAACCCCACAACCATATGATTGTGGGGCTATTCATGGTGGACCTGATGAGACTCGAACTCACTACCTCTGCAATGCGAATGCAACGCTCTCCCAGATGAGCTACAGGCCCATAACGCTTGTCTATTATAAGAGGTTTTGTGCCTCTCGTCAAGCGAAAACAATGGGTTTCTTTTTCAGATGTTTTTCTTGCAGACGTCGTTCAGGCAGCAGCGCTCGCAGTGCGCTTTCCGGGCGGTGCAGGTGGCACGGCCGTGGAGCACGCAGCGGTGGCAGAAGTTGTTGGACTCTTCCGGCGGCAGGAGCTTGCGGAGCGCGAACTCCACCTTCTTCGGGTCTTTGGTGTCGACGAGCCCGATGCGGTTGGCGATGCGAATGGCGTGGGTGTCCGTGACCACCGCGCCCGGCATGCCGTAGATGTCTCCGGCGATGAGGTTCGCGGTCTTCCGGCCGACGCCCTGCAGGGAAGTGAGCTCCTCGATGGTCGAAGGCACTTTCCCGTCGAAGCCGTCAAGGATCTGGTTTGCCATGATGACGAGGTCCCGCGCTTTCGTGCGGAAGAAACCGGTGGAGCGGATGAGTTCTTCGACGTCTTCGACATCTGCCGCGGCCATCTCGACCGGCGTCGGGTATTTTTCAAACAGTGCCGGCGTGACCAGGTTCACCCGGGCGTCCGTGCACTGGGCGGACAGGCGAACCGCGACCAGCAGCTGGTACGGGTCCTCATAGGTGAGGGAGCAAAGGTCGTCCGGGAACTCCGCTTTCAGTAATTCGACACACGCGAGGGCGCGTTCTTTCTTAGTCATAGAATTAACTCCAATCGAAGGATCAAATGATATGGATGAGATGCAGCAGCTCCAGCACCAGCCACCACGCCGGGACGTGGACGATGTAGATGAGCAGCGCATGCCGGCCGAGCCAGTTGACGGGGCCGAGACGTGCTTTGTACGCGAAGTTCGGCACGTGGCCGTCCTGAACGTAGATGCCGAAGTACGCGCCGGCGAGGAACAGGAACAGCCAGGGGATGAGCGGGAAGTAGTCCGCTGACCAGAAGGCCTGGTCATGGATGCCCAGCGGGAAGGTCCAGAAGTGGGACATCCAGGAGGCCGGGAGGCGGCCCTCCCATTCGCCGGGGAACCCGATGCGCCCGTCCTCGAAGAAGCGGGTCACATACCAGAAGACCAGCATGAGGTAGGCGCCGGCGGCCGGCGGGAGCCAGTCGAGGACTTTGTGCGCGAGGGCAAAGAACAGGATGGAGACCGATAACAGGTTCAGGATCCCGAACCAGATCTCCGTCCCGGAGAAGTCAAAGCCGAACCGCTCGAGCTGCGGGAGCAGTAAGATGGTTATGAGGTTGATCGCCAACGCGACACCGAACAGCTTGAGACCGCGCGCCCAGTTGGAGTGGGACAGCCGGCAGGAGATGCCGCAGAGGAGAATAAAGATGCCCGCAAAGATGGGCTGGACCGGACGGAAAAAGTCGTAGGCCTGTCCGCCGGCGACGATGCCGAAGGACTGGAAGGCCAGGAGGAACCCGTGGTAGAAGATCATGCAGAAGACGCAGAACCCCCGCAGGTCGTCCATGAGCCCGATCCGGTTTTGAGAAGAAGCGGGCTTTGCCGCTTTCGTTTTAGCCATGGAATCACCGTTGCCGATTATACCTTATTTTGTTATAGTTAACAAGAAACGGAACGCTTCTCCAAGGAGGCAGCTCATGCAGAACTCAACTTCCGGCGCGCCCATCCGTGCGGTCCTGTTCGACTGGGACGGCACCGTGGCCGACACGCGTCCAGGCATTTTCAACAGCGTGCGCTATGCGATCGGGCAGTATGGCATCGCCGACAAACCCGACGACGAACTGCGCTACTTCATCGGCCCGCCGCTCTACGACGGCTTCGAACACGTCTTCGGGGTCTCGCCCGAGCTGGCGAACGAACTCACTGACACGTACCGCGTCTACTACCGGGACAAAGGCATCTTCGAGTGCAACGTTTATGAAGGTGTGGGCGATCTACTGCGCGAGCTTCACGACGCCGGTGTCAAAACGGCAGTGGTCTCTTCCAAACCGAAAGAGTTCCTCGACCGGCTGGTCGAACACTTCGGCCTGGCCGAACACCTCGACGCGGTCGTGGGCCCGGCGATGGACAACCACAATTCCAACAAGACCGTCCTCGTGAACCAGGCGCTGAAAGAGCTGATGCTCCTGCCCTCGACCGTCGCCATGATCGGCGACCGCCACTTCGACATGGAGGGTGCGAAGGCGGCCGGCGTCTCCGCGGTCGGCGTGCTGTACGGCTATGGCACGGAGGAGGAACTCTGCAAAGCCGGCGCTGACGCCATCTGCGATCAGGTCGCGGACCTCAGGGGCTTCCTGCTGCAGCACTGCGGCATGTCCTGACTGCCTTCTCTACATTTAGTGGTCGTCAAAATGCGCGCCACAACCACCCTGAAAAACTCTTTTATTATAAAGAAAAACTTGTTGACTTGCCCTTATTCATAAGTTATAATAACTCTCGCTTGATTGCACATGGCGGCGTAGCTCAGTTGGCTAGAGCAACCGGTTCATACCCGGTAGGTCAGCGGTTCAAGTCCACTCGCCGCTACCATGTGGGACGTTTCTAACGTCCCATCATCCGGCCCGGTGGTCAAGCGGTTAAGACACCGCCCTTTCACGGCGGTAACACGGGTTCGATTCCCGTCCGGGTCACCAAAAGAAGAAAGCACTCCATTCGGAGTGTTTTTTCTTTTGTCTCCCCGGACGCGGAATCGAACCTTTAGGCTGCGCCGTTAAGCAAACATGCCAGTGGCATGTTTGTAGGTGCAGGGGCGAGCAGGTCCCGCCCTGCGAGACCGAAGCGGCTTGCGAAGCAAGACGCGTCGATTCCCGTCCGGGTCACTCCCCAGATTCCCGTCCGGGTCACTCCCCAGATTCCCGTCCGGGTCACTCCCCGGATTCCCGTCCGGGTCACATATAATACCTATTGTTTTGCGGCCATTTATCCCATGTTAAGCACTTATGGAAGAAACTGTAAAGATCCGCTCCAACCACTTTGACACATGTGAAACATGTAATAATATGAAATCGGACCTATAAAAATAGTTTTGGAAAGGAGGGCGCAGAATGTTTACGTTATTCCATATTTTCCAGTGGATCAAAGTCCTGACCTGGCCGTTGCATCCGTGGACCATCTAACATCATTAGCGAAGCCGGCAGACCACCCGTCTGCCGGCTTCTTTTGTTTTTCGAGCGCGTTGGGACAGGTCGCGTCGGGACGGGTATGGTATAATAGCAATAGCTGATTTGAGAAGAAAAGGAGAGTCCCTATGAACCAGAGAATCAAAACCATCCTTGCCGCCCTGCTGACTGCCCTGATGCTCGCGACGGCCGCCGTCCCGGCCTTCGCCGTCGAAGCCAAAGCGGTCCCGGGCACCGTGACCGCCGCCGCGAATGCGGGATATGTCAACGTGACGACCGAGTACATCGCCCTCAACGCCCTGCGCCGTGAGCCCTTCGTCTCATACCTGAACGCGGACAACTTCACCCGCACGTTCTACAACACGACCGTCTTTGACCAGCTCCCGGTCCTCATGTACAACGCCGACCTCGAAAAGGCCGCGAAGGTCCGTGCCAAAGAGATCGTCAAACTCTTCAGCCACACCCGTCCGAACGGACAGCGCTGCTTCACCGCGTACCCGAAGATGCGCGCCCTCGGCGAAAACATCGCCTGCGGGCAGAGCTCTGTGACCGAAGTCATGCTGGCGTTCGCCGAAGCGGACAAGCCCTACTCCGGACAGGGCCACCGCCGCAACATGCTGAACCCGAACTTCAACGCGGTCGGCTGCGCCTGCTACAAAGTCGGCAACTATTGCTACTGGGTCCAGTGCTTCGGCCGGGTCTGACCCATTCCAAGCAGAAAGAAAGAGCACGTGAAAACGTGCTCTTTTTCATGCGCTAAACATGAAATACAGTCAATAGAGTATCAATAATATCCTGTATTTCATATAAATCATTGAGTAAATCGCCCGGGCCATCTAAAATAAAGTCAAGAAAACAAACCAATTCGATCCGCACTGACTGCAAAAGGAGCAAAGACCCATGACCGACGAACGCATCCAGGAACTGCTGGCACTGGATCCGATTGAACAGATGGCAAAAGAGTATTATGAACGGACCGGGGAGAATATGAAGCGGTCGACATACGTCTCGCTCCGCGAGAAGACCTGGCCCGAGGGAAATGTCGGGGAAGCTCTGTTCGATTATGACCTCGGCGTGCGGATCTACAAGATCCCCCGCTATGTAGAGCTGCCCGACCGGGAACATGACTATGTGGAGTGCGTTTACGTGGCGGAGGGGACACTGGAGCACCGCATCAACGAGGTCTGGCACACCTGTGAGAGGGGCTCGTTCTGTTACATCCCGCTCGGTGCGAAACACGCGGTCCGGTTGAATGAGGACAGCCTCTGTTTTGTCATCGATATCGTCCCCGAAGTGTTCCAGCGGCTGCACCTGCCAAACGATGCGATCCAGCTATTCCCGATGCTTTACCCCTCCGAAGGCGACGAGACCGTTCGGGAACTGGTCCTGCAGATGTGGGAGCACCAGTCCCGGGATCATGTGCTTTATGCTGGGGTCGTTTACCATCTGTTTTTTGCGCTGGCGCACTACATCGTTCAGAAATACCGGTACGAGATCCGAAACCTGAGCTACGGCGTGTTCAGCAACCCGGTCAGCTATGAGCTGCTGCATTCGATCACAGAGTCCTACCGGACGATCACACTCAAACAGCTGGCGGAGGAGTTCCATTTTTCTGTGCCGTACCTCAGCTCTCTCATCCACAAAGAGTTTGGCATGACGTTTTCCGCGCTGCTTCGCAAGTACCGTCTGGATAAGGCATCAGAGATGCTCCGGGAGACGACAAAGAAAGTGGAAGACATCGGCAAGGCGGTCGGCTTCGGAGAGTCCGCTCAGTTCATCCGCGCTTTCAAAAGAGAGTACCAGTTGACACCGACTCAATACCGGAACGAAATGAAAAAGACGGGGCGATTCACCTCTTGACTGAGATTACTGCCGGGCAAAAGCCCGGCATATTTTTATGCCCGTACAAATGAAATCAAGCATAGTTTTCAGACTGCTTTTTTCGAGTTTTGGCAGGTTCTTCTTGTCTTAAGAATTACTAAAGATTTCCCAATAAGAATGACCCTGTACTCTATCAAGATCCGCCGGATGAAAACCGGCAGGTTACGGCAAAACGAACTACAGGAGTGATCATAATGAAAAAAACCATTCGCAAACTCACCGCAGTACTGCTGTCCTTCTGCATGATGCTGAGCCTGCTCGGCGTCTCCGCGTTCGCGGCAACAAAGGATGACGTCGTGCAGTACGGTTCTTACACGTCCCTCGGAGACAGCGCTGTCGCCGGGTACAATCTGAAAGACTGGGAAGCCATGAAGCTCCGTTGGGGGAACCCGGATTGGGAGAGCCAGCTCGATCAGAAAGTCAAGGAAACGATCGCCTTCATGAATATGCTCGCCATGGCGCAAGGACAGATGGATCAGGTCGTCCAGGAAGGCACGGAGGCCTACGACGCCCTGTTCGCGGAACTCAAAGCAAAAATGCTGGACGAGATGACCGAAGAGCAGATGAACGAGCTCAAGTACGTCAACTACACCCGCCGTCATGAAGTCTATGGCTCTTATCCGTCCGTCCTCAAGGAAGCGGTCGGCGCCGAGACCTTTACCCCGGAAGACAACCGTCCGGAGACCGAAGGCACCTTCCACCACTATGCGCAGTGTGCGTTCCGCACCGAAGAACTCCGCATGATGGTCGACCCGTCCTACAAAGGCGACAGTGAAGAGCTCATCGGTATCGCAGGGAGCATGTCTAACGGCTCCTTCGACTACGCGAACCTGCTTGAGCTGCAGGAGAGCGGAGAATATGTTGAGGCGATCAAAAACTCGAACCTCGTCACCATGTCGATCGGTGCCAACGACATCTATGTCCCCATCCTCGGTACAGTCTTTACCGATCTGGTCGCCCTGATCCTTCAGAAGGCCGAGGAAGAAGCCGCTGCGCAGGGTGAAACCCCCAAGACCGAAGAAGAGGTCACGGAAGAAGCGGCCGACGCACTTGTGAACATCGAGACGGAAGAGGACGCGAAAGAAGTCCTCGGCGATGTGGATACCTCTGTCCTTTCGGAAGAGACCACTGTGGAAGAGGCAAATGAAGGCGCGGAAGATCTCGCCGACAACATCGATGCGAACGACGAAGCCAGCGCGCTGAAGGGCATCATCGCTCTGGTCGCGGTCCTGCAGCAGAACGACCCGAACTACCTCGGGAAGATCCTGAAGCTTGCCCTCCAGTGCGAAGTGAACTACCGCATCAACTACGGTATCATCGTCAACAAGATCTTCGAGATCAACCCGAACGTCACCCTCGTGGCTCCGGCCTACACCCTCAACTACGACGGTTTCGGCGCGCTCGCCCCCGTCCTGAAACTCGTCTTTGGGGAGATGAACCTCTTTGTCAAGGCCAGACCGAACTATAACGGCCATTTCATCACGGTCGCGCTCCCGGATGACAAGATCACATATACCGATATCAGCCATCCGGACGAAGCAGGTCATGCCCTCATCGCGGAGACCATCCTGAAAGCGCTCCCGACCGCAAAGAGCGTCCAGGGCACGACGGTCAAACAGGGTGCCGACGGCAACTGGTATGCTTACAAAGACGGCATCTATGATCCGACCGTCAACAGCGTCGTGAAGAACGCCCTCGGCTGGTGGAAAGTCGAAAATGGCAAAGTCAACTTCAAATTCAACGGCATCGCAACGAACGAGAACGGTGCCTGGTACCTGCTCGGAGGGAAGGTCCAGTTCCTGAAGACCGGCTATGTCCGTGTCGACGCGAATGGCAACCAGGTCCTCTTTGGGGGCACCCGCTACAAAGTCCTGGGCGGTAAAGTCCAGAACTATAAGGGATGACCTCTGCTGCAAACATCTTTACTAAACTGACGTGAATCGCCCAAAGTGTGCATACAATGAAATGGAACGAGAGACCACTCGTTTGCGCGCAAATCATTGAATGTACAAAGGAGGAAATACCCATGGGCAAATTCACGATCAAACCGACCAACACAGGCTACGTCTTCAACCTGAAAGCCGGCAACGGCGAAGTCATTGCGGTTTCGCAGGTCTATAAAAGCTTAGACGGCGCGAAGAACGGCATCGCGAGCGTCCAGACCAACGCTCCCATCGCTCCGGTCGAAGACCAGACCGTCGAAGGCTATGCTGCCGAGAAGAACCCGAAGTTCGAGATCTACACCGACAAGGCCGGCGAATTCCGGTTCCGCCTGAAAGCCAAAAACGGCGAGATCATCGCGACCGGCGAGGGGTACGCCTCCAAGTCCGGCTGCAAGAACGGCATCGAGTCCATCCGCAAGAACGCACCCGACGCCCCTGTTGTGGTCGAAGAGTAATCTCATAACAATAAGAAAGAGCCCGTTCCGAAAGGAGCGGGCTTTTTTGTTGCAAAAGTTGCCGGAAACCGGGAACTCCACTTTTTTTGAAACAGGTTGTGTGTTAAAATGAAACCACAAGAATTGTCAAACCTTTGACGATGTAGTCGATCTCATTATCACCACGGAAAGAAGGGTTCTCTATGAGTAAAGTCAACCCCAGAAAAGTTGCCATGATCGGATGCGGATTCGTCGGCTCCGCCTCCTGTTTCGCACTGATGCAAAGCGGACTGTTCTCGGAAATGGTCCTGATCGACGCAAACCAGGCAAAAGCCGAAGGAGAGGCGATGGACATCGCCCACGGCCTGCCCTTTGCCCGTCCCATGAACATCTACGCCGGCTCCTACGATGACATTGCCGACGCGGCCATCATCATCGTGTCTGCAGGCGCGGCCCAGGCTCCGGGAGAGACCCGGCTGGACCTCGCCAAAAAGAACATCCGGATCTTCGGCTTCATCATGCCGGAACTGAAAAAACGTGACATCGGCGGCGTTCTGGTCATCGTCGCGAACCCGGTCGACGTCCTGACCTATGCCGCCATCCAGATGAGCGGCCTGCCGGAAAACCGCGTCTTCGGGACCGGCACGGTCCTCGACTCCGCCCGCCTCAAGACCATGATCGGCGACTACGTCGGCGTCGACTCCCGCAACTGCCACGCCTATGTCGTCGGCGAGCACGGCAACAGCGAGATCGTTGCCTGGAGCAGCGCCAAGATCTCCGGCCTGCCGCTCGAAGACTACTGCATGCTCAAAGACCTCAGGGACTATAAAGAGCAGGAGGAGCTGATCGCCGAACGGGTCAAAAACAGCGCCTATGAGATCATCGAGCGCAAAGGCGCCACCTACTACGGCATCGCTATGTCCGTCAAACGCGTCTGCGAAGCGGTCATCCGCGATGAAAAAACGGTCCTTCCGGTCTCCCATCTCCAGCACGGAGAGTACGGCATCAAAGACGTCGCGATGAGCACACCGGCGCTCGTCGGCATCAACGGCATCGAGGGGGAGATCCCGATCGACCTCAACATGGACGAGCAGGAACGGCTCCTGGCCTCTGCCCGCACTCTGAGAGAGGTCCTCGACGACGCCATGCCGAAAGACTGACCGCCCTCGAACAGAGAACAACGATCGCTCCGGGTCTCCCGGGGCGATTGACTTTTTATGGCCCTGCTTTTAGAATGAGTATCAGCGATTCCAAAGTGGAAACAGACAGGAGAATTCGAGTGAACAGCTGGAAGAAATACATCGCCCTGCTGCTGGCCCTGGTCATGGTGTGCGCCATGGCCCTGGCCGGGTGCGCGGGGAAGAAGAGCGGCTCTGAAAACACCGCTTCGGACGAAGAACCTTACTCCAGAGACATTTTCGCGATGGACACCTACATGACAGTATCCGCGTACGGCGACAGCGGCGAGAAAGCGGTCGATGCCGCGGTCAAGGAGATCCAGCGCCTCGACGCGCTCCTGTCCACCGGCAAAGAGTCCAGCGAAGTGTCGGAACTCAACGGGAACAACGGCGGGAAACTGTCCGCCGACACGAATGCCCTGATGGCAGCGGCCCTGGACCTCTATGAGTCCACGGACCATGTGTTCGACATCACCATCTACCCGGTCATGAAGCTCTGGGGCTTCACGGACCAGAACTACAAAGTCCCGTCGGACGGAGACCTGAAAGCTGCGCTGAAACTGGTCGACGCCTCGACGCTGGACTATGACAAAGAGAAGAAGTCCGTCGCCTTCACGGTCGGCGGTACACAGATCGACTTTGGCGGCATTGCCAAGGGCTATACCTCCGCGAGCGTCGCGAAGCTCTACCGCGATCTCGGCGTCACCTCCGGACTCGTGAACCTCGGCGGCAACGTCCAGGCGGTCGGCTTCAAGCCGGACGGCACCGAGTGGAGGATCGGCATCCAGGACCCGGTCGATGCGGAGAGCATGCTCGGCGTCGTCTCCATCCACGATGCCGCGGTCATCACCTCCGGCGGGTACGAGCGAAACTTTGAAGAAGACGGCGTTATGTACCATCACATCATCGACCCCTCCACGGGCTATCCCGCCGACAGCGGACTCATTTCGGTGAGCATCGTGTCGGAAGACGGCACCCTTGCCGACGGTCTGTCCACGTCCCTGTTCATCATGGGCAGGGAGAAGGCGGCCGAGTACTGGAGGGCCCATAAAAAAGACTTCGACTTCGTCCTCTGTGAAAAGGACGGGACCCTGGTCGTGTCGGATGGTCTCAGGGACAGGTTCTCCCCAATAGATGAAAACGCGAAAGTGGAGTACGTCTCATGAAGAAGAAAGACTTTCTCATCGCAGCGGCCGTGCTGCTGCTCGCGGGCATCCTTGCCCTCGTCTTCCGCTTCGCCGGCGGCGACCCGGGAGGGTCCGTCCAGGTGAAAGTGGACGGCAGAGTCGCCGGGACCTATGCGCTCGTGGAAGAACAGCGCGTCCCCTTCGACACGAAGTACGGCCACAATACGCTCGTCATCGAGGGCGGCAAAGCGCACATCGAAGACGCGGACTGCCCCGACCACTACTGCGAGCAGCAGGGTGAGATCTCCAAAACCGGAGAGACCCTCGTCTGCTTACCCCATAAACTCGTCGCCGAAGTCATCACCGGCGAAGCATCCGACGTTGACGTCGTCGCGAAGTAACAGGCAAATTTTTTCTTCGGAGGCAAAATCCGGCGTCTCCAAGTGAGGCTGCACAGCGCGCAGCGCCGCGAAGCGAACCAAAGGGCTGTGGGCTTCGGGGGTTTTGCCGGAGAAGAAAGAAATTTGCCTTCTAACTGAAAGGAGACCTCATGGCAACTTCCCGTAAATCGCCCACCGGGACGCCCGGACGGCGCGTGGCGCTGGACGGCATCCTCGTCGCGCTGGCGATGATCTTCTCTTACATGGAGACGTTCATCCCCTTCAACTTCGGCGTGCCCGGCATCAAGCTCGGCCTCGCGAACCTGGTGGTCCTCCTCGGCCTCACGTTCCTGCCGGCGGTCGACGTGCTGCTCATCAGCCTCGTCCGCATCCTGCTGTCCTCTCTGCTCTTCGGCAACGTCATGTCCCTCTGGTACAGCCTCGCCGGAGGTCTCCTGAGTTTTGCGGCGATGTACCTCCTTTCGCGCAGGGACGACATCTCGCTCATCGGCATGTCCATGACCGGCGGCGTCCTCCACAATGTGGGACAGGTGATCACCGCGGCCATCGTCGTGAGGACCCTCCAGCTCGCCGGGTACCTGCCGGTCCTGCTCGTGGCGGGTCTCGTGACCGGCGCCATCATCGGGACGCTCGCGAAGCTCCTGATGCCCCGCGTGCAGAAGGCCCTGCAGAGTTTTCAATGAACGACCGAAACTGGAACGACGGTTGGACAGAAAAACGAATACAAAGATGAATAGCGTCCTCGTTTCGGGGATGCTTCTTTCTGTTTTGCACAGAAAACTTGACGATTTTGTACATTGAGTGTGGTAGATGTACAACTTTTTTCGAAGATTTTCATACCTGGATAAAAAAATGATGTATAATGTAACTGTCATAATAGTCTTATTCTGTAAAGATTAAGAAGGAAAACGACAAGAAAGCAAGAGGTGTTTTTTATGGATGAAAAAATCTTGACCATTGCCAAGAGAGTCATCGCAGCACTGCGCGGCGATACCGATTCCTACAAAGTACTGTTCGAAGAGGCCGCTCCGTATGTCTGGGAGATCTGCAAAAAGTATTTCCTCGATGACGCCGATGCAAAAACGGCTCTGGAATCCACCTTCGGGACGGTCGCGGAAAAATTCGCCGACCAGAAAGACCCGACGGACTTCCTGGGCTGGGTCAAACGCATCGCCCACCTGACCTGTGCGGAACAGGCCGCCAAAGTCGGCGGTCTGGCAGACGCGGAAGTCAAAGACCTCGCTCTCCTCACTCTTTCCGACTACAAGAAAGAGAAGAAGGACGGCGTCCTGACCTTTGCCACGGTCAAAGACCTCACAGAAAAGATCCTGGGCGTTCTTCCCCAGCGTCAGAAGACCGAACTCCTTCTCTGGAACGAAGGTTACTCGGTCGCCGAGATCGCCAAGAAACTCGGCATCTCTCCCGGATCCGTCGTCGGCGGCCTGAACATCGCGAAGGGCAAAGTCGAAGAAGAGACCGGAAAATGGGAAGCAGACGGCTTCGATTACACGAAGTATGCCGCTTCTCCGATGAGCTTCTTCACCCGTCTGATGCGTGAGAAGTTCGACGGCGATTACATCTATGCTCTGCCCGAGGACAAGGGCTGGACCTGGACTTCCATCTGGGACGGTCTCAAGGGCACACTCAAATGGCCGGCTCTCGGCGTTGGCGCTGCCGCCGCCACCGGTCTGGTCAGCAAGTTCGGCGATCTCGATCTCGACCTTCCGGGCTTCGACTGGAAAGCGAAACTCGCGGACGCGAAGATCGATCTTCCCGATCTCGACCTGAAGGCTCCCGATGTCGATCTCCCGAAAGTGGACCTCGACGTCAAGGCCCCCGACGTTGACCTGCCGAAGGTCGACGCAGATCTGCCGAAAGTCGATGTGGACGCGAAACTTCCGGACGTCGATGTCGACGTCAAGAAGCCCGATATCGATCTCGGCAAAGTCGGCGCAGGCGTTGCCGCCGGTGCCGCTGCTGTCGGCGCTGCCGCAGCCAAACTGAAAGATGTCGATGTCGACCTGCCGAAAGTCGACGTTGACCTTCCCGATGTCGATCTCAAAGCGAAAGCTGCCGACATCAAAGCGGACATCGACGCGAAGCTTCCCGACATCGACCTCAAGAAGGACGATGACGAAAAAGCTGCCGCTGTTGCCGCTGCCGCAGGCAAGAAGAAAGGCCTTGCGGGCTGCTGGAAGTGGCTCCTTCCGCTCCTGCTTCTCCTCCTTCTCCTCGGCCTCATCTTCGGCGGTCTCAAAGGCTGCAACACCGGCGCAAGCGGATGCAACACCGGCGCGAGCGGATGCAGCACCGGCGCGAGCGGATGCAGCACCGGCGCGAAAGGCTGCGCCAAGGGCGATGCCGATATCAAGACCCCGGATGTCTCGGTGAAGACCCCCGACCTCGATGTCAACACGGTCGAATCCGGTGACCTCGATGCCTATGTCATCGACGCCGACGTCAAGACCAAGACCGTTCCGGTCTCCGTCGACGGTTCTGCCCTCGACATCAACACGAACGATGTCGGCAGATTCCTGTGCGGCCTGAATGTCGTCAACACCAACCCGGTCGCATACGTCATTGCTCAGACCAGTGACGCGAAGTCTCTCGTCGAGAAATATGCTTACGTCTTCCCGTCCGTCCCCGAGATCCTTGACGGTACGCTCACCGAGCTGAGATTCACTGACGGCCTCGGCGCCAAAAAGTGCTTCCAGTTCGAGACCAAGGACGGCGTCCTCAGCAAGGTCACTCTGGCTGACAAGGATGGCGCGATCGAGACCGCGACCTACAACTGGGATAACGGTACTCTGAAGACCGTCACGGTCGGCGACAAGACTCTTGACTATCTCAAGGACGTCACCCCGACCAAGAGTGAGAAAGACGAAGCCAACGGCCTGACCAAGGTCTACTTCGGCGACAACTGGATCACCTGCCGCGACCTGAACGAAGAGGCAGTCGACCTCATCACCTATGAGTGGGACAACCACACCGGTGCCCGCGCATTCGCGTATGATGACAACGGCGCTCTGAAGACCTATTCCAGCTTCCAGAGCATCATGAAGTAAATCGCCCCGGCGATTTGCAAACAAAACCAAAACGGCCCTCCGGTTTCCCGGAGGGCTTTTTTGCGGTATAATGGTTGGCAGAGTTCCTTTACAGGGAGAGAGTTTTATGAGCGAAGCGAACAAGATCGATTATACCGGCGCTGTCACCGCGGCCCGAAAGGGCGATGAGGACGCCTATGAGTTCCTCTACAACCAGAGCATCCGGAAGTGCCGGGCCATCTGCATGAAGTATTTCGACCCCGCCGCGCCGGAGGGCCGCCGCAAGACGGACGAAGTGGTCCGCGAGGTCTACGTGCGGATGTACGACCGCCTCAAGACCCTCAGCGACCCCGCCGATTTCCCGATCCTCGGCCGCAGCCTGACCCGCGATGTGTGCCTCAAAAAGCGCAGACTGGAGTCGGTCCAGCTGGAGGCGGAAGCGTACATCGGCGTGGCAGATGCCCGTCCCGAGGAAGCGCAGCCGCTGGTCACGGCGGAAGCGTGCCGGGAAGAGGTCTTTGGCGATGCCATGCTGAACAGCGAGACCATCGGCACTCTGGTGCTGGCCGTCCTGCACGGGATGACACCCGCGCAGCGTCTCGCCATCGTCCGCTGGAACGAAAACGACCCGGAGGCCATGAAGGACGAAAGCGTTCTCCGCGAGGCTTTCATCTGCGCCGAGAAGACGGTTATGGAACTGGAGCCCGCCGCGGGCATCCGCGCCAAAGACTACGCGAAGTCCCGACTCGCCTTCTTCAACTGGCTCCTCGACCTCTACAACCGGTTCTATGAAGCGTCGACCAAAGACTGGGACGGCGCGGCCGAGCCGGCGTATTCCCTGGCAGGGTCGGGCGATGTACCGGTCCTGTCCGAAGAGACGGTCTCGTTCCGTTCCATCTGGTCGGAGATCCGTCAGCAGTTCTATATCACCAATACGATCCAGCTGCCGAAGGGCATGACCTCCCTCGGCGAAGAAGAGGAAGAGACCCTTCCGGGCGATGTGCTCCAGGGCTATCTCGAAGAGGAGGAAGCAGGGGAGAACGACGCTGTCCCGGAGGAGCCGGCGAAGAAACCGGCGGCGAAAAAGAGATTCCTCGGGACCTGGTGGGGGAGACTCCTCGTCGGTCTGCTGCTGATCGTTCTGGTGCTGGCAGCAGTGATCGTTACAGCCGGGCAACATACGTCGCACGCCGTGACACCACTTTTTATGCAATGTGCTGATTTCGCGTTCGAACATGCGTGCGGATTCAACATTTCGTAAAGAGCGGTTGTCAAGTAAAAACTTTTCTGTGGAATCTTTGCAACGCGTGAAACGCCCTATATTACGTGGTTGATCAAAATTGTTTTAAACGTTTCCGCATAGTTTTTCACATTTTGGGCCCGATTGATTATACAAAACGTAATAATTCACAATTGTCAAGCCCGTTTTCCGCGAGAAAACGGGCTTGACTTTACAATCAGCAATATGTTCAAAGATCTTTACGTTTGATCTTTGATTTTGTCCCAATATGCCTTGGATGCCTGTTCGTTTTTGTTGGGGCCGGGTTCATAGTAATGTGTCCCGACGAGGGCGTCCGGCAGGTACTGCTGGTAGGTCCAGTGGTTCGGGTAGTCGTGGGGATAAATGTAAAACTGGCCTTTGACCTCCTGGTCCTCTCCGTCGAAATGCTTGTTCTGCAGCTGACGGGGGATGGGACCGGAGCGCCCCGCCGCGAGGTCGGCCATGGCGGCATCGATCGCGTGTTCGCCGGAGTTGGACTTAGGCGATGTAGCGACCAGGATGACGGCGTCCGCCAGCGGGATCCGCGCTTCCGGCAGACCGACCTGCAGCGCGATGTCGCAGGCGGCCTTGACGATCGGGATGATCTGCGGATAGGCGAGCCCCACGTCCTCGCAGGCGCAGACGAGCAGCCGCCGGATGGCGGAGGGCAGGTCGCCGGCCTCGAGCAGACGGGCAAGGTAATGGAGCGCGGCGTCCGGGTCGGAGCCCCGCATGGACTTCTGGTAAGCCGAGACGATGTCGTAGTGGTCGTCCCCGGCGCGGTCATAGCGCATGGCGGACTTTGCCGTGATCTGCTCGATGAGCTCTGCACTGACAGGGACGACGGGCGGGTCTCCCACGCCGGCGCCGGCTGCCATGCTGCACAGCTCGACCGTGGTGATGGCTTTCCGTACATCGCCGCCGGCTGCCCGGGCAATGGCGTATGCCACATCGTCCGGGACCTCGTAAGTGACCCCGTTCTCTTCGCCGACGACAGAGAAGGCGCGCTCCACCGCGGGAACGATGTCTTCCGCGGACACGCTCTTGAACTCGAAGACCGTGCAGCGGGAGATGACCGCGTTGTAGACGTAGAAGTAGGGGTTCTCGGTGGTGGAGGCGATCATCGTGATGTCGCCGCTCTCGAGGTATTCGAGCAGGCTCTGCTGCTGTTTCTTGTTGAAGTACTGGATCTCGTCGAGGTACAGAAGGATGCCGTTGGGCGCAGCGAGCGTGCCTACGTCCGCCACCATGTCCTTGATGTCGGCGATGCCGGAGGTGGTGGCGTTGAGCCGGTACAGTTTTTTATTGGTCTTCTCGGCGATGATGTTCGCGAGCGTCGTCTTGCCGATGCCGGAAGGGCCGTAGAAGATGAGGTTCGGGATGTCCCCGGACTCGACGATGGTGCGCAGGGCCATGCCGGGCGCCAGGAGGTGGCGCTGGCCGACCATCTCGTCGAGGGTGCGCGGGCGGATGCGGTCCGCCAGAGGTCTTGACATAAGAATGCTCCTTTGTTTTAGTCCTCATACATTATATATACCAATTATTACTATCGCAACCGGGGGCCTAGATTTTGTGTCCGGAACGCCCGGCACCGCTATATTTTGATTCCTTGTGAAAAGCGCCGAAATTTCCCAAAAAAGTTTGTAAAAAAAGCTGAAATTTTCCTTGCAATGCCCTTATATATATGATAATATCTCTAGGCACGTGAAAAGGGGCGTACTGCGCCTATATCACGTAGAGATATGCGATGATGCGGGAGGTGGCCGTCCACCGAGACGGGAAATTTCCGCGGAGTATGTCCGATTTTAAACCGGGCGAAACTAATATTGTGTACGTAGAAACCCCCGTAGGGTTGCAAGACGGGAGAACTATGTGCCAAGCTGTTTGTGCCACCCGGAGGCCGAAAGGCCGCCAGGTTTTTTCAATACTGAAAAGGGAAACACCCGGAGCAGTGTTGAAAATTTTCCACTGGTGTGGAAAACAGCGTGCCCGCCATTACCAACCTTTAGGAGGAATCTAACAATGGCAACACAGAACAAAGCAGCAAAAGAAAAGGTTCGTATCAGACTGAAAGGTTACGACCACAACCTCGTCGACACCGCCGCTGAGAAGATCGTTGAGACCGCGAAGCGCACCGGTGCCAAGGTATCCGGCCCCGTGCCGCTGCCGACCGAGAAGGAAGTCGTCACCATCCTGCGCGCCGTCCACAAGTACAAGGACAGCCGTGAGCAGTTTGAGCAGAGCACCCACAAGAGACTCATCGACGTGATCAGACCTTCGGCCAAAACGATCGAAGCGCTGACCGGTCTTGAGCTTCCCGCCGGTGTTGACATCGAGATCAAGCTTTAAGCCATCTCAGAGGAAACACTGTACGGTCATGTTGGTGGACGCATCCATCAACCAATAACCAAAGGAGGAAAACAATATGCAGAAAGGTCTTATCGGTAAGAAAATCGGTATGACACAGCTCTTTGACGAAGTCGGAAACGTCATTCCCGTCACCGTCATCGAAGCAGGTCCGTGCCCCGTCGTCCAGAAGAAGACCATCGAGAACGATGGTTACGAAGCTGTCCAGCTCGGTTTTGGCGATGTGAAGGTCACACGCGTCAACAAACCCGAAAAGGGTCATTTCGACAAGGCAGACGTTGCCCCGAAGAAAGTTCTTCGCGAGTTCCGCCTCGCCGACACCTCCGCACTGAACGTCGGAGATATCGTCAAAGTTGACACATTCGCAGCTGGTGACAAAGTCGATGTCATCGGTACGAGCAAAGGTAAAGGTACTGCAGGTGCCATCAAGCGCTGGAACTTCCACCGCCTGAAAGAGTCCCACGGTACCGGTCCTAACGCAAGACACGCCGGTTCCCTGGGCGCCTGCTCAGACCCGTCCCGCGTCTTCAAAGGCAAGAAGCTCGCCGGTCATCTTGGTCACGAGCGCGTCACCATTCAGAATCTCGATGTTGTCAAGGTCGATGCCGAGAACAACCTCATCGCCATCAAGGGCGCCGTCCCCGGCCCCAAGGGCGGGATCGTCATTCTGAAAGATACAGTCAAAGCGTAAGGAGGAGTAAGACATGCCTAGCGTTAAAGTTTACAGCTTTGCCGGGAAGGAAAAAGGCAAGATGGATCTGAGCGACAGCATCTTCGGTATCGAGCCGAACACGTCCGCCATGCATCTCGTCGTTGTCAATTACCTGGCAAATCAGCGTCAGGGTACTCAGTCCACCCTCACACGCGCTGAAGTCAGAGGCGGCGGCCGCAAGCCCTGGAGACAGAAAGGCACCGGCCACGCAAGACAGGGTTCCACCCGCTCTCCGCAGTGGAGACACGGCGGTGTCGCCCTTGGTCCGAAGCCCCGCAGCTACGGATTCGATATCAACAAGAAGGTCAGAAAGCTCGCGATGAAATCCGCGCTGTCTGACAAAGTCGCAAACGATGCCTTCCAGGTCGTCGACGACCTCAAGATGGACGCCATCAAGACCAAAGACATGGTCGCAGCCCTGAACGCACTCGGTGCTGCCAAGAAGACGCTCATCGTCACCGCCGACAAGGACGAAGTCATCTACAAGAGCGCAAGAAACATTGCCGGCGTCAAAGTCAGCCCGGTCAATGCCATCAATGTCTACGACCTGCTGAATGCCGACAAAGTCGTCATTGCCAAGGCTGCCGTAGAGAAGCTTGAGGAGGTATATGCATGAGTAAAACAGCACAGGACATCATCCTCCGCCCCATCATCACCGAAGAAACCATGGGCAATACCGCAATGAAGAAGTACACCTTCGCCGTTGCGAAAGATGCCAACAAGGTCGAGATCAAAAAGGCCTGTGAAGAACTCTTCGGCGTCGAAGTTCAGAAAGTCAACACCATGAATGTCCGTGGTCAGAAACGCCGCTATGGTCGTTACGAAGGCTACAAGGCTTCCTGGAAGAAAGCGATCGTGACCCTTACCGAAGACTCCAAGACCATCGAGTTCTTCGAAGGCATGGTATAAGGAGTGTGAATCAAAATGGCGATCAGAGTTATTAAGCCGACCACCAACGGCACCAGAAACATGTCTGTCACCGATTACTCCGAACTGTCCAAGGTTGCTCCCGAGAGAAGCCTCCTGGAACCGATGAACAAACATGCCGGTCGTAACAGTTACGGAAGAATCACCGTCCGCCACAGAGGCGGCGGAAACCGCAGAAAATACAGAATCATCGACTTCAAGCGCGACAAGTTCGACTGCCCGGCAACGGTCCTCACCCTTGAGTACGACCCGAACCGCTCCGCGAACATCGCCCTTGTCCAGTACGAAGACGGCGAGAAGAGATACATCCTCGCTCCCGTCGGTCTGAAAGTCGGCTACACCATCGAGAATGGTCCGAACGCCGACATCAAGCCCGGCAACGCACTTCCGCTGGTCAACATCCCGGTCGGTACGTTCGTCCACAACGTCGAACTCTACCCCGGCCGCGGCGGACAGTTCGCCCGTTCCGCCGGCAACGCTGCCCAGCTCATGGCTCGTGAGAACGGCTACGCCCTTCTCCGTATGCCCTCCGGCGAACTTCGCAACGTCCCCGAGATCTGCATGGCCTCCATCGGCCAGGTCGGTAACGCGGACCACGCGAACGTCAAGGTCGGTAAAGCAGGCCGCACCCGTCACATGGGCATCCGCCCGACCGTCCGCGGTTCCGTCATGAACCCGAACGACCACCCGCACGGCGGTGGTGAAGGTAAATCGCCCATCGGTCGACCCGGCCCTGTTACCCCGTGGGGTAAACCCGCTCTTGGTTACAAGACCCGGAAACATAATAAGAAGTCCGACAAGATGATCGTTAGACGTCGTAACGGCAAGTAATCGTGAAAGGAGATAAGGATCATGAGCAGAAGTCTTAAGAAAGGCCCTTACGTAGAACCCAAGCTCCTCGCCCGCGTTCAGAAGATGAACGAGACCGGCGACAAGCAGGTCCTCAAAACCTGGAGCCGTTCTTCCACCATTTTCCCCGATTTCGTTGGTCATACCTTCGCAGTTCACGATGGCCGCAAGCATGTCCCGGTTTATGTAACGGAGGACATGGTCGGACACAAACTTGGCGAATTCGCACCGACGCGGACCTTCAGAGGTCACTCGGGTTCCAAATCAGGCTAAAAGGAGTGTGTAAATAATGGAAGCTAAAGCATCCGCTACTTTCGTCAGAATCGCTCCGCGTAAAGTCCAGATCGTTCTCGATCTCATCCGCGGAGAAGACGCAGAAAAAGCGATGGCCATCCTCAAGCACACACCGAAAGCCGCGTGTGAAGTCCTTGAGAAGGTCCTCAAATCAGCAATGGCAAACGCTGAGGTCAAAAACATGGACACCTCGAAGCTTTACGTTGCCGAGTGCTTCGTAAACCAGGGTCCGACCCTCAAGCGTATCCGTCCGAGAGCACAGGGCAGAGCTTACATCATTCGTAAGAGAACTTCCCATATCACGATCGTGCTCAAGGAAGCAGAATAACCAACGGAGGAGGAAAAAACATGGGACAGAAAGTAAACCCCACCGGACTTCGTGTCGGCGTCATCAAAGACTGGGAATCTCGCTGGTATGCAGATGACAAAGATTTCGGCGCGACTCTCGTGGAAGACTACAAGCTCAGAAAGTTCCTTCTTGACCGTCTGAAAGCAGCCGGTGTTCCGAAGGTTGAAATTGAGCGTGATACCAAACGCGTCAGAATCAACGTATTCTGCGCAAAGCCCGGCATCGTGATCGGCCGCGGAGGTTCTGAAATCGACAAGCTCAAGGGTGAAGTCGAGAAGATGCTCGGCAAGCCGGTCTCCATCAACATCGTGGAGATCAAGCAGCCGGACCTCGACGCGACTCTTGTTGCAGAAAACATTGCCGGACAGCTTGAGAGACGTGTCTCTTACAGAAGAGCCGTCAAGCAGGCGATCGGCAGAACCATGAGACTTGGAGCAAAGGGTATCAAAGTCCAGGTATCCGGCCGTCTGGGCGGCGCTGAGATCGCCCGCTCGGAGAGCTACCATGAAGGCACCATCCCGCTTCAGACGATCAGAGCTGACATTGACTACGGCTTTGTTGAAGCAGCTACCACTTACGGTAGAATCGGAGTTAAAGTGTGGATCTACAAAGGTGAAGTCCTTCACGACAACACCAACAACAAACCCAGAAGAAACCGCAACAGACGGGAAGGGGGAGCTAAATAATGTTGATGCCGAAAAGAGTTAAGCACAGAAAACAGCAGCGTGGCCGTATGAAAGGTAAAGCTACCAGAGGTAATAAGGTCACTTATGGTCAGTATGGTCTTGTCGCGCTCGAGCCGGCATGGATCACTTCCGCCCAGATCGAGGCAGCCCGTGTTGCCATGACCCGTTACATCAAGCGTGGCGGTCAGGTCTGGATCAAGATCTTCCCTGACAAACCCATCACCAAGACCCCGGCCGAGACCCGTATGGGTAAAGGTAAGGGCGCCGTTGAGTACTGGGTCGCCGTTGTCAAACCGGGCAGAGTCATGTTTGAGCTCGCCGGCGTCGATGAAGAAGTTGCCCGCGAGGCCATGCGTCTTGCCGCCAACAAGCTTCCCATCAAATGTAAGTTCGTAGTCAAAGACCAGGAGGATGGTGAACAGTAATGAAAGCTCAGGAACTTAGAGAGCTGTCTGCTGCAGAGCTTGACGCAAAGCTTTCCGAGCTCAAAGACGAGCTGTTCAAACTTCGTTTCCAGCAGGCCATCAATCAGCTGGAAAATCCCACCCGCATTCGTGCCGTCAAGAAAGACATCGCCCGCATCAAGACCATTCAGCGCGATATCGAACTCCACGGCACTGAAGCCTAAGGAAGGAGAGGTTTGATAGCATGAGCGAAAGAAATCTTAGAAAGACACGCGTCGGCGTAGTCAGCAGCGATAAAATGGATAAAACGGTCGTCGTGACCGTTAGAGACAGGGTCCAGCACCCGCTTTACAAGAAGATCGTCAACCGCACTGTCAAGTACAAAGCGCACGACGAAAACAATGAGTGCCGCGTAGGCGACCGCGTTCTTCTGATGGAGACCCGCCCCATGTCCAAGGACAAGAGATGGCGTGTCGTCGAGATCATTGAGAAGGCCAAGTAAATAAGGAGGAATTACTGTGATTCAGCAGCAGACTCTCCTCAAGGTTGCCGACAACTCTGGTGCCAAGGAAATCATGTGCATCAAGGTGCTTGGCGGCACGAACAGGAGATACGCCAACATCGGCGACGTCATCGTTGCTTCCGTTAAGAAAGCAACACCCGGCGGCGCTGTCAAAAAAGGCGAAGTAGTAAAAGCAGTTGTTGTCAGAACTGTCAACGGCGTGCGCAGAGACGATGGTACCTACATCCGTTTCGACGAAAACGCAGCCGTTCTTATCAAAGACGATAAGAGCCCGAGAGGAACACGTATTTTCGGGCCTGTGGCAAGAGAACTGAGAGGTAAGGAATTCACCAAGATCCTCTCCCTTGCTCCCGAAGTACTGTAATCGGAGGTAGCCAGACAATGAATAAAGTTCATGTAAAAACCGGCGATGAAGTTGTTGTCATCAATGGTAAATACCATGGCCAGAAAGGCAAAGTCCTTGCTGTCTCTCCTGCTGAGGGCAAGGTCATCGTCGAAGGCATCAACATCATCACGAAACATGTCAAGCCCCGCAGAATGGGCGAGACCGGCGGTCTCGTAAAGGCAGAATCCGCTCTTTACGCTGACAAAGTCCAGCTCGTCTGCCCGAAATGCGGCGAGGCGACCCGCGTCGGTCATGTTGTGGAAGACGGCAAGAAATTCCGTGTCTGCAAAAAGTGCGGCGCAAAGTTTGAATAAGGAGGGCAAGTGAACATGGCTAGAATGAAAGACATCTACACAAGCGAAGTTGCACCTGCTCTTATGGAAAAATTCGAGTATAAGAGTGTTATGGAGATCCCGAAGCTCGACAAGATCGTGGTCAACGTTGCCTGCGGCGAAGCCAAGGAAAACCCGAAAGTCCTCGACGCTGTCGTCAAAGATCTCTCCACGATCACCGGCCAGAAGCCCGTTCTCATCAAGGCCAAGAAGTCCGTCGCGAACTTCAAGCTTCGTGAAGGCATGACCATCGCAGCGAAGGTCACTCTCCGCGGCGAGAGAATGTATGAGTTCCTTGACCGGTTCTTCAACCTCGCGCTTCCGCGCGTCCGCGACTTCCGCGGGATCAACCCCAACTCCTTCGACGGACGTGGTAACTACTCCATGGGTGTCAAGGAACAGCTGATCTTCCCGGAGATCGAATATGACAAGATCGACGCGATCCGCGGTATGGACATTGCGTTCATCACCACCGCGAAGACCGATGAAGAAGCAAAAGAACTGCTGACCCTCATGGGCGCACCGTTTGCGAAAGAATAAGGAGGTTTTCAGAAATGGCTAAAACATCGATGAAAGTCAAAGCTGCCAGAGAGCCGAAGTATTCGACCAGACAGCACAACAGATGCCAGATCTGCGGCAGACCTCACGCATACCTTCGTAAATACGGCGTATGCAGAGTTTGCTTCAGAGAACTCGCACACAAGGGTCAGATCCCTGGTGTCAGAAAAGCCAGCTGGTAAATTTGAGCAAGGAGGAAACATAACATGCAGGTTACAGACTCTGTAGCAGATATGCTTACAAGAATCAGAAATGCTAACGCAGCAAAGCATGATACAGTTGAAGTTCCCGCATCAAACATGAAGAAAGCCATTGCTCAGATTCTGGTTGATGAAGGATACATCAAGAGCTTCACCGTCGAAGAAGACGGGAAGCAGGGTATCATTACGATCACGCTCAAATACGGTCCGAACAAGTCCCCGGTCATCACCGGACTCAGAAGAGTCTCCAAGCCGGGTCTGCGGATCTACACGAGCTGTGAGGATATGCCGAAGGTCATGAAGGGCCTTGGCGTTGCCATCCTCTCGACTCCGAAGGGCGTTATGACTGATAAAGAGGCTCGCAAAGCCAATGTCGGCGGCGAAGTCCTCGCATTCGTTTGGTAAGGGAGGAAACAGTACATGTCTCGTATCGGCAAAAAGCCCATCGCCATCCCGGCGGGGGTCGAAGTCAAAATCGACGGTTGCACTGTTACCGTAAAGGGCCCGAAGGCGACTCTTACCAGAGATGTGCATCCGAATATGGCTGTGAAGGTCGAAGGCGCGGAACTTACCGTTGAGCGTCCCAACGACCAGAAGCAGAACAGAGCGCTCCACGGTCTGACCCGTTCGCTCCTCGCCAACATGGTCGAAGGTGTCAGCAACGGTTTCAGCAAAGTGCTCGAAGTCAATGGTGTCGGTTACCGTGCCGCTGTCCAGGGCAACACGCTCAACCTGACGGTCGGTTATTCCCATCCGGTCGAAATGCCCGTTCCGGAAGGCCTGACCGCAGAAGTCAACGGCAACAAGATCACCATCTCCGGCGCCGACAAACAGAAGGTCGGCCAGTTCGCTGCA
This sequence comes from Clostridia bacterium, assembly GCA_017433225.1. Taxonomy (GTDB): domain Bacteria; phylum Bacillota; class Clostridia; order Oscillospirales; family Acutalibacteraceae; genus RUG420. The sequence goes on along the minus strand of JAFRHS010000045.1, from coordinate 17,431 downwards.
GAAGTTCGCGAAAAGCGTCCGCCGGAACCCTACAAGGGCAAGGGCATCAAGTATGCAGACGAACATATCCGCCGCAAGGAAGGTAAAGCCGGTAAGGGCGGTAAGTAAGAAAAGGAGTGAATCGGAATGGTTACAAAACCAGATAGCAATAAAGCTCGTCTTAAGCGTCATAAGAGAGTTCGCGGTAAGATCTCCGGTACTGCCGAAAGACCGCGCCTCTGCGTTTACCGCTCCCTGAACAACATCTATGCTCAGATCATTGACGACGTCACCGGCAACACGCTGGTCTCTGCGTCCTCCAATGAGAAGACTTTCAAGGAATACGGCGGAAATAAAGACGCCGCACGCGAAGTCGGCAAAGTCCTTGCCGAGCGTGCAGTCAAGAAAGACATCAAAACAGTAGTGTTCGACCGCGGCGGCTATGTCTACCAGGGCCGTGTGGCTGAACTTGCAGAAGGTGCCCGTGAGGGCGGCCTCGAATTCTAAGGGAGGAGGAAGACTTTTGGCTAAAATTGATGCATCTAATTTAGAGCTTCAGGAGCGCGTGATCACCATCAACCGTGTTTCTAAAACCGTTAAGGGTGGTCGTATCTATAAATTCGCCGCTCTCGTCGTCGTCGGTGACGGCAACGGCCTTGTCGGTTTCGGCCTTGGTAAGTCCGGCGAAGTCCCGGATGCCATCCGCAAGGGTATTGAAGACGCCAAGAAGAACCTGATCAGAGTTTCTCTGAAGGGGACCACCATCCCTCACGAGGTCATTGGCAAATACGGCGCAGGCGTCGTCCTGCTGAAACCTGCCGCACCCGGTACCGGCGTTATCGCCGGCGGTCCGGTCCGTGCCGTTGTCGAAACGGTCGGCATCCAGGACATCCGGTCCAAGGCACTTCGTTCCAACAACCCGTGCAACGTCGTCCGGGCGACCCTCGATGGTCTGTCCCAGCTTCGCAACGTGGAAGAAGTTGCTGAGATCCGCGGCAAGTCCGTCAACGAAATCTTAGGCTAAGGAGAGTGGCTACAATGGCAGAAAAAACTGTACAGGTCAAGCTCGTCCGCAGCCTGATCGGAAACAAGAAAGACCAGATCGCTACCGCTTATTCTCTTGGTCTTCGCAAAATCGGCGATGTCAGCACGCAGCCTGACAACGCTCAGACGGCCGGCAAGATCCGCAAGATCGCGCATCTCGTCGAAGTCGTCAACGAAGCTTGAGGGAGGTGCGACGAATGAAATTACACGAACTTTCCCCTGCAAAGGGTTCCAAGAAAGACGTCAAACGAATCGGCCGTGGTCCCGCATCCGGACAGGGCAAGACCGCCGGTAAGGGTCACAAGGGTCAGAAGGCGAGAGCCGGTTTCTCCCAGCGCGCCGGATTCGAAGGCGGCCAGATGCCCCTTCAGAGACGTCTTCCGAAGAGAGGCTTCAACAACATCTTTGCCAAAGAGATCGTGACCGTGAATGTCTCCGATCTCGAGAAGCGTTTCAACGACGGTGACGTCGTCGACGCAGAGGCTCTCATCAAAGTCGGCCTCATCAAAAAGGCAAAAGACGGTGTCAAAGTCCTCGGTAACGGAGACCTCACCAAGAAGCTCACCGTCAAGGTGAATGCCTATAGTAAGACTGCAAAGGAGAAGATCGAAGCAGTCGGCGGAAGTGCCGAGGAGGTATAAGATGCTTCAGACACTTGTCAATGCACTTAAGACTCCGGAACTTCGCAAGAAGATCCTCTACACTGCTTTCATCATCCTGATCTTCCGGATCGGCGCAGCGATTTCCGTTCCGTTCACGAACGCTGCCCAGGGTATCATCGACGATACCACCTCTGCGGGCAACTTCATGAACTACCTCAACATGATGACCGGTGACGCGTTCAACTATTCGACGCTGTTCGCCATGTCCATCACCCCGTACATCAACGCATCCATCATCATGCAGCTGCTCGGTGTCGCAATTCCGGCACTCGAACGTCTCTCCAAAGAGGGCGACGTCGGCAGAAAGAAACTGCAGCGGATCACCCGAGTCGTCGCGGTCATCATCGCGGCCCTCCAGTCCACCGCATACTTCTTCTATCTGCGCAGCGGCGGTTACCTTGCCATGGACGCCAGCGGTCTGCCCTTCACGGGCTTCTCCGCAGTCCTTCAGGCTCTGGTCGTCATCATCACCCTCATCGCCGGCTCTGCCATCATGATGTGGCTTGGTGAACAGATCAACGCCAAGGGTATCGGCAACGGTATCTCCATCCTCCTGTTCGCGGGTATCGTATCCCGCATCCCGCAGGACACCATCATGATGTGGGAAGCGTTCAAGCGCGGCGGTCTGTACTATCTGTATGCTCCGCTTGCCGCCATCCTGATCATCGCGAGCATCCTGTTCATCGTCTGGGTGGACAACTCCGAGAGACGGATCCCCGTCGTCTATGCAAAACGCGTGGTCGGCCGGAAGATGTACGGCGGACAGAACACCAACCTTCCCATCAAGGTCAACATCTCCGGTGTCATGTCCATCATCTTCGCCAGCTCCATCCTGTCTCTGCCGCCGACGATCCGTATGTTCGTCGACAACAAGATCGAAGATGGAAGCGGCTGGGACAATTTCTTCAGCATGTTTGACGCAGAGAGATGGTTCTATGGAATCATGTATTTCATCCTCATCATCTTCTTTGCATACTTCTACTCTTCCATTCAGTACAACCCGGTGGAAATGGCGAACAACCTTCGCCGCAACAACGGCACCATCCCGGGCATCCGTCCCGGCAAGCCCACCTCGGAGTACTTGCAGAAGGTCCTGAATCGCATCGTTCTGATCGGCTCCCTGCTCATCAGTATCGTTGCCATTCTTCCCATTGTTTATTCTCAGATCACGAACGCCACCGGTTCTCAGATGAACATCGCCCTCGGCGGTACGTCTGTCATCATCCTTGTCGGTGTCGCGCTCGAAACCGTTCGTCAGCTCGAATCTCAGCTGATGGTCCGTCAGTATAAGGGCTTCCTGAGCTAAGGACCCTTTAGAAAAGGAGAAAGACTTATGAATATCATTTTCCTTGGAGCACCTGGCGCCGGCAAAGGCACTCAGGCGGAAAAAGTCGCAGATGCCTATGCCATCCCGACGGTCTCGACCGGTAACATGATCCGTGAGGCGCTGAAAAACGGCACCGAAATGGGACTGAAAGCCAAAGCGTTCATCGAATCCGGTGCACTTGTTCCGGACGATGTCGTCATTGGCATCATCAAAGAGCGTCTTGCAAAAGACGACTGTGCGAAGGGATTCATCCTCGATGGATTCCCCCGCACCATTCCCCAGGCGGAAGCTCTGGACGCGATGGGCATCATCATCGACAAAGTCGTCGATATCGAAGTCCCGGACGAAGCCATCACTGCACGTATGAGCGGACGTCGTGTCTGCCCGGACTGCGGCGCTTCGTACCACATCGAGACCAAGAAGCCGAACGTCGAGGGCGTCTGCGACCGCTGTGGCGCAGAACTCGTCCAGCGCAAGGACGACAAACCGGAAACGGTCGCTGACCGTTTAAAGGTCTATCACGATCAGACCGAGCCGCTGAAAGGTTACTATGAAGCGGCCGGCAAGCTCGCCGAAGTGGACGGCATCGGCACCGTCGAAGAGATCTTCGACCGCGTCAAAACCGCCCTGGAGGCCTAAAGCATGATCGTTTTGAAATCTGCCAGGGAACTGGAGATCATGAAGGAAGCCGGCAGGATCTCTGCCGGAGCCCTCATGGAAGTCGGCAAATACGTGAAACCCGGAGTTTCCACACTGGAACTCGATGAAGTCTGCTACGACTACATCAAACGGGAAGGCGCGGAACCGAATTTCCTGCATCTCTACGATTTTCCCAACACGGCATGCATATCCGTGAACGACGAGATCATCCACGGTATTCCGAGCAGGGACCGGATCCTGAAAGAAGGAGACATCGTCTCCGTGGACACCGGTGCCAAGATCGATGGCTACAATGGCGACAACGCCTATACGTTCTATGTCGGAGAAGTCTCTCCTGAAGTGCAGCGGCTGTGCGAAACCACCAGAGAAGCGCTTCTTGCCGGCATTGCGCAGGCGGTCCCGGGCAACCGGGTCGGAGACATTGGCGCAGCCATCCAGGAGTACTGTGAGAGTCGCGGTTACGGTGTCGTTCGTGAATACGAAGGACACGGTATCGGGACCAAGCTCCATGAGGAGCCGGGTGTTCCCAACTTCGGACGTCCCCACAAAGGTGTCCGGTTGCTGCCCGGCATGACCATTGCCATCGAGCCCATGATCAACATGGGCACGGCAAAGATCAAACAGTTGCCCGGTGACGAATGGACTGTTTTCACCGCGGACGGAAAGCCCTCCGCCCATTACGAACACTCCATCGCCATCACCGAAGACGGACCGGTCATTCTGACCCCGCGTCCCACACTGGACTAACTTAGAGGAGGATACACTCATGTCGAAACAGGATATGATCGAAATTGAAGGTACCGTCGTCGAAGCACTCCCGAACACCATGTTCAAAGTGGAGCTCGAGAACGGACATCAGATACTGGCCCACATTTCCGGCAAGCTGCGCATGAACTTCATCCGCATCCTTCCGGGCGATAAAGTAACGGTCGAAATGTCGCCGTACGACCTTACTCGCGGCCGTATTACCTGGCGATCGAAGTAATTATTAGGAGGTAACACAATGAAAGTCAGACCTTCTGTCAAAAAAATGTGCGAAAAGTGCAAGATCATCAAGCGCAAGGGTAAAGTCATGGTCATCTGTGAGAACCCGAAGCACAAACAGCGTCAGGGCTAAAGCCTGACCCGTAAACACTTAATGGAGGTGCCAACACATGGCTCGTTTATCAGGTGTCGACCTGCCGAGAGACAAGAGAATCGAAATCGCTCTCACCTATATCCATGGCATCGGCAGAAAGACTGCAGACGATATCATCAAAGCTACCGGCGTCAACCCCGACACTCGTGTAAGAGATCTTACCGAGCAGGATGTTGCCAAGCTTCGTGACTACATTGACCACAACCTTAAGGTCGAAGGTGATCTTCGTCGGGAAACCGCTCTGAACATCAAGAGACTCATCGAAATCGGTTCTTACCGTGGCGTTCGCCATAGAAAAGGTCTCCCCGTCAGAGGTCAGCGTTCCAAGACGAACGCCCGTACACGCAAGGGTCCGAAAAAGACCATCGCTAACAAGAAGAAGTAATTTAAGGGGGATAACACTTTGGCTAAACAAGGTTCCAAGAAGAACACTTCTACCCGCAGACGCCGCGACCGTAAAGTAGTCGAACGTGGCTCTGCCCATATCCAGTCCACCTTCAACAACACCATCGTCACCATCACCGACACGCAGGGCAACGCTGTTTCCTGGGCGAGCGCCGGTGAAATGGGCTTCAGAGGTTCCAAAAAGTCCACTCCCTTCGCAGCACAGACCGCAGCGGAAACTGCCGCCAAAGTCGCTGTCGACCGTGGAATGAAGACCATCGAAGTCTACGTCAAAGGCCCGGGCGCCGGCCGTGAAGCCGCCATCCGTGCACTGCAGACCGCAGGTCTCGAAGTCACCATGATCAAAGACGTGACTCCGATCCCGCACAACGGATGCCGTCCGCCGAAAAGACGTCGTGTCTGATCGTTAAAGGAGGATAAACCACTATGGCTAGAAATAGACAGCCCATCGCCAAAAAGGCGAAGAGCCTTGATTTCTCTCCGGCAACCATGGGTTATGCCGGCAAGGACACCCGTCGGAAACCGAAGGGCAACATGAGAAGAAAACAGTCCGAGTACGCCACTCAGCTCAACGAGAAGCAGAAGGTGAAGTTCATCTACGGCGTACAGGAAAAGCAGTTCCGCTCCTATTATGAAAAGGCAGCCAAGATGCAGGGTAAGACCGGTGAAAACCTTCTCATCCTCTGCGAACGCCGTCTGGACAACGTTGTGTTCCATCTCGGCTTTGCGACCACTCGTCGTCAGGCTCGCCAGCTTGTAACTCACGGTCATTTCACCGTAGATGGCAAGAAAGTAGACGTCCCGTCCTACCAGGTCAAACCCGGCCAGGTCGTTGCTGTCAAGGAAAAGAGCCGTTCTTCCGCAGTCTTTGCAAGACTGACCGGTGAAGATGCTCCCCTCATCACGACCCCCGCATGGCTCGAACTGGATAAGGCAAACTTTGCCGGTACTGTGACCAGAGTCCCCACTCGCGAAGATGTGGACTTCCCGGTCGAAGAGCACCTCATCGTTGAGTTCTACTCCAAGTAATGCCACTGCTCACTAACCCGCAATCCACTTTTTTACCATTTAAGGAGGGTTAACGAATGATCGGTATTGAGAAGCCTAATATCGAAGTATTCAACCAGGAAGAGAACAGCACTTACGGCAAGTTCACGCTCGAACCCCTCGAGAGAGGATTCGGCACGACGCTCGGCAACAGCATGAGACGCGTTCTGCTTTCTTCCCTTCCGGGATATGCCATCACCTCCGTCAAGATCGACGGCAAAGTTCATGAGTTCGATACCATCCCCGGTGTCAAGGAAGACATCACGGAGATCGTTCTGAACCTCAAGAGCGTCATCATCAAGATCAACGGTGACGGTCCCAAAACCGTATACATCGATGCAACCGGAGAAGGCGAAGTCACCGCCGGTGACATCAAGGGAGATTCCGAAATCGAGATCTTCAATCCGGAGCTTCACATCGCATCCCTCGACAAGGATGCCAAGCTGTCCATGGAGATGACAGTAGACAATGGCAGAGGTTATGTTTCTGCTGACAGAAACAAGGAAAAACTTCAGCCGCCGACAGGCGTCATTGCCATCGACTCCATCTACTCACCCGTTCTGAAGGTCAACTTCACTGTAGAAAACACCCGTGTCGGCCAGCGCATCGACTACGATAAGCTGACGCTCGAAGTGTGGACCAACGGTACGCTGTCTGCCAAAGACGCGGTATCGCTGGCAGCCAAGATCCTCAACGATCACCTCAAGTTGTTCATCGACTTGTCAGAATCCGAATTCATGACAGACGTGCTCGTGGAGAAGGACGACAACTCTCGCGAGAAGGTCTTAGAGATGACCATTGAAGAACTTGATTTGTCTGTTCGTTCCTTTAACTGCTTGAAGAGAGCAGGCATCAACACAGTAGAAGACCTCACGAACAAATCCGAAGATGACATGATGAAGGTCCGCAACCTCGGCACGAAGTCTCTTGCCGAAGTCATCGCGAAGCTGGATTCCCTCGGATTCTCTCTCCGTAAGGACGACGAATAAGACAAAGGAGGAAGTACCCAATGCCTGGTACCAGAAAACTCGGCAGAGCCAGCGACCACCGCAAAGCGATGCTGCGCGCAATGGTCACGTTCCTGCTTGAAAACGGCAAAATCGAAACGACCGTTACCCGTGCGAAGGAAGTTCGTGCGATGACCGAAAAGATGATCACCATCGCCAAGAAGGACGATCTTGCTGCCAAGAGACAGGTCCTTGCCTATGTCACCAAGGAAGATGTCGCGAAGAAGCTCTTCGACGAGATCGCTCCGAAGTATGCTGACGTCAACGGCGGTTACACCCGGATCACCAAGACCGGCCCGCGTCGCGGAGATGCCGCAGAGATGTGCATCATCGAGCTCCTGTAAGCTCGGCTGACAACACCATACAAAACCGAGTCCTGTGTCATTCGACACAGGACTTTTTTTGTGTTTTGTACCATTTTGGGACGAATCGCCTTATCGCTATACAGCGTTTATTTTTTAACTAAAACAGGGGAATGACATGATATTGTCATAACAAATATGACAAACTCATTCCTTTGTCTAAATAAATTGTACTTAAGTTGACATATGGATATTTTTGAATAAAATATATACTGTGCCTTGTTAAATAAATAACAATAAGCAGAAAGTGTGTATGATGACAACCGTTTAACAGACACGGATGTGTATCGCCCAAGAGTGGCGAAATAAAGCCGAAAACTGTGCGGTGGTCATTTTTGTGTCCGATATCTTTTCGCAACTGTCGTTGAGCAAAAAATGTCAGGCAGGCAGTTTTTGTTTATGTTATTCTGAAGGTGGTATTACATAGTTGCGCGGCCCCCGCTTGGGAGATGACGAAGGGGACATCGCAATTAGGCAAGGATATGAGAACTTTAAAGGAGGTAACTAATGGAAACGAAAAAAATAGCTTTCCTGGGTACCGCAGAGCAGGAAGCAGAACTTCTGGCGGCGATCGATGACATGAGAAACCTGCCGGGAGCGCTGATGCCGGTGATGCAGAAAGCACAGGAAATCTACGGCTACCTGCCCATCGAGGTCCAGGAGATCATCTCTGACGCGATGGACGTCCCCATCGAGAAGATCTACGGGATCGCGACCTTCTATGCACAGTTCAATCTGGAACCGAAAGGAAAACACCAGATTTCGGTCTGCCTCGGAACTGCCTGCTACGTCAAAGGTTCCCAGCTCATTTTCGATGAGATCTCGAAACAGCTCGGCATCGGAGAAGGCGGATGCACTGACGATCGGAACTTCTCCCTGTCCTCCTGCCGCTGTGTCGGCGCCTGCGGCCTTGCACCGGTCATGCTGGTCGACGACGATGTGTACAGTCAGATGACGCCGGGTCGAGTAGAAGAAGTTCTGGCAAAATACGCCTGACAGGGAAGGAGAAGAACTATGAAGAGCATGCAGGAACTCGCTGCCATCCGTGAAGCGATGAAAGCGGAGATCACTCTTGCCGGCAAACCGGGCGCGAAACGCGTGGTCGTAGGCATGGCCACTTGCGGGATCGCCGCCGGAGCCACTCCCGTTCTGAACGCCTTTGTCGATGGCGTAAAAGAAGCCGGGATCGGAGATAAGGTCAGCGTCAAGCAGACCGGTTGTGTGGGCATCTGCCAGTACGAGCCGGTCGCGGAAGTCTATGACGGGACCGAACGCACCACATACGTCAAGATGGATGCCGAGAAGGCCAAACGCGTGGTCGAAGAGCATCTCATCGGCGGAAAAGTCGTCACCGAGTACACCATCGGTGCGACGGAAGTTTGACGAAAGGGAGGGCATACTATGACTGATAACATCATTACTTCCCTTGCGGATACCAGCTTTTACAAGATCCAGCGCCGTATCGCGCTGAAAAACTGCGGCGTCATCGACCCGGAGAACATCGACGAATATCTCGCGATGGACGGGTATATGGCCCTGCATAAGGTCCTGACGGAAATGACTCCGGACGACGTCATCCAGGTCATGCTGGACTCCGGCCTTCGCGGCCGCGGCGGTGCCGGTTTCCCGACGGGTCTCAAATGGAAATTTGCGAAGGGCTATGACGCCCCTCAGAAATATGTCTGCTGTAACGCCGACGAAGGCGACCCCGGCGCGTTCATGGACCGTTCGGTCCTGGAAGGTGACCCCCACGTCGTCCTCGAGGCCATGGCCATTGCCGGCTATGCCATCGGTTCGAGCCAGGGCTACATCTATGTCCGTGCGGAGTACCCCGTCGCGGTCAAGCGTCTGAACATCGCCCTGCAGCAGGCCCGGGAATACGGTCTGTTCGGCAAGAACATCTACGGGACCGGTTTCGACTTCGATATCGACATCCGTCTGGGTGCCGGCGCGTTCGTCTGCGGCGAGGAAACCGCCCTCATGACCTCCATCGAAGGCAACCGCGGCGAGCCCCGCCCCCGTCCTCCGTTCCCGGCAGAGAAAGGTCTGTTCCAGAGCCCGTCCATCCTCAACAACGTTGAGACCTGGGCGAACATCCCGCAGATCATTCTGAACGGCGCCGACTGGTTCTCTTCCGTCGGTACCGAAAAATCCAAGGGCACGAAAGTCTTTGCCCTCGGCGGAAAGATCCGCCACACCGGCCTCGTCGAGATCCCGATGGGTACTCCCCTGAGTACGGTTATCGATGAGATCGGCGGCGGTGTCCCGAACGGCAAGAAGTTCAAAGCGGCCCAGACCGGCGGCCCGTCCGGCGGCTGTATCCCCGCATCTCATATCAACGTCCAGATGGACTATGAACACCTCGCAGAAATCGGCTCGATCATGGGCTCCGGCGGTCTTATCGTCATGGACGAAGACAACTGTATGGTCGACATCGCGAAGTTCTTCCTGACCTTCACCTGCGACGAGTCCTGCGGCAAGTGTACGCCCTGCCGTATCGGCACGAAGCGGATGCTCGAGATCCTCGACCGCATCACTTCCGGTAAAGGCACCATGGAAGATATCGACAAGTTGGAAGACCTCGCTTACTACATCAAGGACAACGCGCTGTGCGGCCTTGGCCAGACAGCCCCGAACCCGGTCCTTTCGACCATCCGGTTCTTCCGCGATGAGTATGAGGCTCATATCAACGACCGGCACTGTCCCGCCGCTGTCTGTAAAGAGCTGTTCCACTATGTGGTCGACCCCGACAAGTGTATCGGTTGTACCCAGTGTCTGCGGAACTGTCCGCCGTTCGCGATCACGAAGACCGATTACATCGCCGAAGGACACAAGCTTCCGTCCGTCAAGATCGACAACGATAAATGTATCAAGTGCGGTGCTTGTATCGAGAAGTGTAAGTTCGACGCTATTTCGAAGCAGTAAGGAGGATTGTTCATGGATACCATTACTTTAAAAATCGATGGAATCGAAGTGACGGTCCCCAAGGGGTCTACAGTACTTGAAGCGGCTCATGCTGCCGCGGTCAAGATCCCGACACTTTGCTTCCTCAAAGAGATCAACGAGATCGGCGCCTGCCGTATGTGTCTCGTCGAGATCAAAGGCTCTCCGAAACTCGCCGCTGCCTGTGTTTTCCCGGCAGCCGACGGCATGGAAGTCTTCACCAGCACCCCGAGGATCCTTGCCAACCGCAAAAAGACCCTCGAGCTCATCCTCTCCAACCACAGAAAAGAATGTCTTTCCTGTGTCCGTTCCGGCAACTGCGAGCTCCAGAAGCTCTGCCGTGAGTATGGCATTGAGGACGAGAACTATTATGCCGGCGCGAACCCGGAATTCCGGATCGACGATTCCGCCGCGCACATGGTCCGCGACAACTCGAAATGTATCCTTTGCCGCCGCTGCGTCGCCGCCTGTACGGTGAGCCAGGGCATCGGCTGCATCGGTGCGAACGAACGCGGATTCGACACCAACATCGGCTCGGTCTTTGACCTGCCGCTTGCGGAGACCTCCTGCATCCACTGCGGACAGTGCATCACTGCCTGCCCCGTCGGTGCCATCTACGAAAAGGACTCCGTCGACGATGTCTTTGCGGCGATCCACGATCCCAGCAAGCACGTCCTCGTCCAGGTCGCTCCCGCCGTCCGTGCCGGTCTTGCCGAAGAGTTCGGCAAACCCGTCGGCACCGACGCCCAGGGCAAGATGGCTGCTGCCATGCGCAGACTCGGGTTCGACAAGGTCTTCGACACGCTGTTCTCCGCGGACCTCACCATCATGGAAGAGGCCACCGAATTCCTTGACCGTGTCAAGAACGGCGGCACCCTGCCTCTGATCACCTCCTGCTCGCCGGGATGGATCAAGTTCTGTGAGACCTATTACCCCGACATGATCCCGAATCTGTCGACCTGTAAATCGCCTCAGGGTATGTTCGGCGCGGTGGCCAAGAGCTACTATGCCGAAAAAGAGGGCATCGACCCGAAGGATATCGTCATGGTCTCCATCATGCCCTGTACCGCGAAGAAGTTCGAGTACCAGAGACCCGAGATGAACGTCAACGGTCTCCGTGACAACGACTATGTCCTGACGACCCGTGAGTTTGGCCGCATGATCAAGCTGGCCGGTCTCGACTGGGATATGCTTCCCGAAGAAGACTTCGACCTGCCGCTCGGTCTCGGTACCGGCGCAGCCGTCATCTTCGGCGCCACCGGCGGTGTTATGGAAGCTGCCCTTCGTACCGCTGTGGAAGTCCTCACCGGCGAAGAACTCCCGAACGTCGACTTCGAAGACGTCCGCGGCCTCAAGGACATCCGCACCGCGACCTACGAAGTGGCCGGCCTCACCGTCCGTGTCGCCGTCACCTCCGGTCTGGCGAACGCCCGCAAACTCCTTGACATGGTCAAGGCCGGCGAGCTTGAGGTCGACTTCATCGAAGTCATGGCCTGCCCCGGCGGCTGTGTCAACGGCGGCGGTCAGCCTCAGGTCCACGCCTCTGTCCGGAACTTTGTGGACATCCGTGCCGAGCGCGCGAAAGTCCTCTATGCTCTGGACCAGGGCAACGCCATCCGGAAGTCCCACGAGAACCCCGCCATCAAGGAGATCTACGAGACCTATCTTGGCGAACCCGGCTCTCACCTTGCCCACAAGCTCCTGCATACGGAATATACCCCGCGCAAGATCAACGGTAACTGGGACTAAGCACAACATTCATTAGCATTTGACGGCAAAGCCCCCGCAGGCTGCTCCACGCAGCCCCGGGGGCTTTGTTCTGCTTGACAGGGAGTCCCGGAAGTGCTATAACATGCGGTGAAAACGAGGTGTTGAATATGAAAAACTACATCGCCAAACGGGGCGGGGCGCTGCTGGCGCTCCTGATGACCGCGGTCCTCGCGCTGTCGTTCACCGGCTGCAAAAAGGCGTCGGAGAAGATGGACGAGGCAGTCTATGGCGGACTCGACAAAGTGCAAAACCTGAGTGAATCGGAGTACGGTTCCGCGCAGGAGATCGTCGACCTCTACTCCGCGAAGATGGAACAGCAGGCGAAAGCGCTCGGCAAAGAGCTGAAGAAAGAAGCTCCGGCCCGGTACAGACAGGACGGGACGCTGGCGGTCCTCCTCAAGGAGAAGACCGGTGTGCTGGCAAAGCTCTATGGAAAAGGCAGCACCGAAGTCTCGAAATATGTCCTCTATACGGACGGATCAGACGAGTCGGCGACCGGGTATGTGGACGCCCTCTATGACGCCTACACCGCCGCGACGAGCATTCTGATGGACGACTATCAGGAAGCACTGAAGACAGTTCAATAAAACCAGATCCCTCTGCCGGAACCGCAGAGGGATCTTTCGATTATGAGATAAATTATGACAAATGTTACGATATATACATACAATTTGCTTGACACCTGTAAGATATCGTGGTAAGGTTCAAGAACATCCCTGTTTTTCGAACAAAGGAGTGTTTTATGAACAGCAAGGCTTTCGCCCGCCTGACAGCGGTACTGCTGGCGGTCGTCCTGACCCTGAGTCTTGCGGGTTGCCGTTCTGCTGACAAGTCATCGGAGACGGCGGCAGGCAATGCACCTGCGGTCTCGCAGGCTGCGACAGAAACGGACTCGAAACCGGGTAAGGACACGAGCGCGAAAAAACGAAGAAGTCACAACCGACTTTGGCCGTCAAGGAAGAGAAGACCGGAGAAACCGGTGCTTCGACGGCAAAGAAGACCGGGACTACTTCCCATACAAAACAGAAAACGGTCACAAAGAAAACGACGGCTTCCAAAACGGCTCCGGCCGCTCCGAAGAGAGGCTCCCTGGTGGCAGATGTCTATGATCTGTCCACCGATGCTGCCCGGAAACTGCTGAACGGGACCGTCGATTTCGGCACCGGCGGCCTTCAGTATCTGAACCCCAGTGACACCGGCATCTCTGTCCGGGTCCGCACGAAGAGGACCTCCGGCGGAGGGGTACAGCTGTATCTGGTCGTCAAAAACAATACCGGCCGGCCGATCCGCCTGAACGGCTATTCGAGATTCGCGATCCGCGACCTGCTTGGAAATGAACTGTTGTCGACGAACATCCGGCTCAACCAGCCGGTGGTCATGAAGGATCAGGATGAGCTGCTCTTCTCCATCACGCTCCCCCGAGAGTGGTATGCGTTCGACGATCTCTACCAGCTCACCGTGGAAGCCGGCATCTTCCAGTCCCTCATCGCTCTGGACTACGAATTCCTGTAAACAGAAAACCAATCGAACAACAAATGACCCCGAATGTTGCATCACAACGTTCGGGGTTATTGTTGTTTTTCCGCCCGTCCGAGTTCCCGCCAGACCGTCAGCATCATGGTGACGAAACAGGCGGTGCCGCCGACCACGTTGGAGACGGGTTCCGCCAGGAAGACGCCGTCGGTGCCGAGCCCGAAGAGGTGCGGCAGGAGGTAGGTCAACGGAATGACGATGATCGCTTTCCGGAACAGCGAGAAGAAGATGGCCTGGCGCTTTTTGTTGAGCGCCTTGAAGGTCGTCTGTCCGCAGTACTGCAGCCCCTGCCCGATGAAGGCGAAGAAGTAGAGGTGCAGCGCCGGGATGGCATCGGCCAGAATGGCCTTGTCATTTGTGAAGATGCCGATGAACCACTGTGGCTTCCAGAGGATGAAGAGCCAGATGGCCAGCGTGTACGTGAGGTTGGCGATGGTCATGAGGCGGATCGCCTTTCGCACATTGCCGGGCCGTTCTGCCCCGTAGTTGTAACTCATGACCGGGCTCGTGCCCTCCGACACGGCAAGCGCCGGGACGTCGACGAACTGCCGCACGCTGGCGAGGATGGTCATGATGGAGACGTAGAGGTCGCCGCCGAAACGGGACAGCACTGAGTTGCAGGACAGCGTGACGAGCGCGTTGGTGACGGCCATGATGAACCCGGCCGTGCCGAGTGACGTAATGTTTCTGGCCACCGTCGCAAAGTCCCTGGGGCGATGTACGGTCAGGCGGAGTTCACACCGCCGGCGCAGATACCAGAGCACCAGCACCGCAGAGATGATCTGGGAAATGACCGTCGCGATGGCCGCGCCGGACGTCCCGAGATGCAGCGCGAAGATGAAGACCGGGTCCAGCGCCACGTTCAGGAGCGCGCCGATGGAGACGGTCAGCATACCGAACCCCGTGTACCCCTGCGCGTTGATGAACGGGTTCATACCCGTGACTGCCATCGAGAAGAAGGTTCCGAGGAGGTAGATGCGCAGGTAGGGCAGCGCGTAGGGGAGGGTGGCCTCCGAAGCGCCGAACAGCAAAAGGAACGGGCGGCTGAACAGGAGCCCGACTGCTGTGATGATCAGCGCCGCGCCGGACAACAGCAGGAATGCTGTCGTCTGGATGTGCTTTGCGCTCTCCCGGTCCTTCGCGCCGAGGGCGATGGAGAAGAGGGGCGCGCCGCCGGTGCCGAACAGGTTCGCGAACCCGATCGTCAGGATGACCAGCGGGAAGCAGAGCCCGACGCCGGCCAGCGCCATGGTGCCTTCGCCCGGGATGCGCCCAAGGAAGATCCGGTCCACGATATTGTACAGGAGGGCAAACAGCTGCGCCACCAGCATGGGTACCGCAGACTGGAGCATGTTCCGGCCTACGGAGCCGTGTTCAAAGTCGACCTGGCGCATCGCGTTCCCTCCTTTACTGTAAAGATGGAACTATTATACACCTGCGGTCAACTGTCCGTTCCCGGGAACACTTTCCTGTCTCCCGTAAGAATGGCCGGGTCTTGACAAGTGACCGTTCGGTCACTACAATAGAGAACGAACGGTCACTTATTTTTGGAGGAGGCACTCCCATGGCAAAGGATACCAAAGAAAGAATTCTGGCGGCGGCATTGGACCTGTTTTCGCAGAACGGTTACGCGGGCACGAACATCCGGGAACTGACCGCGTCTCTCGGTCTGGTCAAATCGTCGATGTATAAGCATTTTGAAAGCAAGGAAGAGATCTGGAATGCCCTGCTGGATCAGATGATCGCCTATTATGGCGAACGGTTCGGGTCTCCGGAACATTTTCCTCCCGCCCCGGACTCGCTGGAGGGGCTGGTGACCATGACTCTGCGGATGACAGAGATCACGATCCGCGATGAGACGATCATCAAAACCCGAAAACTGCTCACGATCGAGCAGTTTCGGGATGAACGCGCCCGAGACCTTGCGACCAAACACTTTCTCACAGGGCTCCGGGAGATGTTCACCCCCATCTTCGCCGAGATGATGGACCGGGGTCTGATCCGGCGGGACGATCCCGCCATGGTCGCGTTCGCCTATACGACACCGATCTCGGCGCTCATCCACCTCTGCGACCGGCAGCCGGAGAAAACCGATGAGGCGATGGCGCAGATCGAAGCGTTCAGCCGACACTTCATCAAGGTCTACGGCGTGGAAGACAAATCCTAAAACAGCTTTTAGCGAGAATCAAAATACTTATAGAGAGAAGGAAGAAAACCATGAAGAATACATTACAGACCATTCAGACTTTATCAAAAATCGGAAAAATCCTCAGCAAGATCGTTTTTGTTTGCAGTGTCGTTGGTTTTTGTCTCTGCATCGCCGGGATCGTAAGCTTCCTGCTGGGAGGGGAGACCTTCCAGCTGGGCGGTATGACGATCCACGGGATCGTGGAGGATCAGTTCCACGCGAATATACCCACCATCTATGCGTCGCTGATCGTTGTCATGGTCCTTTGCGCGGGAGAAGCGGTTTTGAGCAAATTCGCGGAGGTCTATTTCAAGAACGAACTGGCAGACGGCGACCCCTTCACCCTGCGTGGGGCAAAGGAACTGATGCGTCTGGGCATTCTGACCATCGCGATCCCCATGGGCACGATGCTCGTATGCTCCATCGGTGTTTCCATCGCGGACAGTTTCTTCCCGGCAATCGAGAAAGTGACCTACGACGGATATGTGTCCGTAGGCCTGGGCGTCATGATGATCATATCCTCGCTCTTCTGCCGCTATGGCGCGGAAGTGAAGGAAGAGAAAGCCGATGCGGGAACGAAATAAGGTAGAACACGATGATTTTTGAAACAGAGAGATTGATTCTCCGTCCGTGGGAGGAGACAGATGCGGAGAGTTTATATGAATACGCAAAAGATGACCGGATCGGACCAATCGCGGGCTGGCCGGTGCACACGAGCGTGGAAAACAGCCGGGAGATCATCAAAACGGTTTTGTCGGCGCCGGAAACCTATGCGGTCTGTCTGAAAGAGGATAACAGAGCAATCGGGAGCGTCGGTCTGATGGTCGGTGAGCGGAGTAATATCGGTTTGCCTGAGACAGAAGGCGAAATCGGTTACTGGATCGGTGTTCCCTTCTGGGGACAAGGACTGATTCCGGAAGCAGTACGGGAGATCATCCGCTATGCCTTTACCGACAAGCACCTGGAAATACTGTGGTGCGGCTATTTTGAAGGCAATGACAAATCCAGGCGTGTGCAGGAAAAATGTGGTTTCACTTACCATCATACGGATAAGGATATTCACTGGAAGGTGATGGACGATATCCGCACCGAGCACATTACGAGACTTACAAAGGAAGAATGGAAAAACCGCTTTGAGATCCGCCCATGATCGGAGGATGAAACGATGAAGATACTTGTTTTGAACGGCAGTCCCAAACGGGACAAAAGCGATACCATGCACATCACCCGTGCCTTCTTAAATGGTATGAAGGAAGCGGCACCGCAGGATATCCATATCATTCACACCATCGATCAGCACATTGAATACTGTACAGGCTGCTTTTCCTGCATGCGAAACGGCGGCAGCTGCATTCATAACGACGAT